>JAEWSV010000364.1 GCA_023398155.1 Spirochaetota bacterium | reverse complement strand
TCGTGCTGAGCGATGACGGCATCGGGCCTCCTCCCGGTTTCGATCCGCGGCGCGACGCTTCGCTGGGGCTGGAACTCGTCTTCATCCTCATCGAACGGCAACTCAAGGGGTCCGTGGCTTTCGATTTCAGCTCCGGCTTCAGCGCGACGCTGCGTTTCGGCATCACGTGCTTCGAGCACCGAGTGTGAGTCCGCGGGGCTGACGCGATTATTTATTTAGGCTACAATGAATCACTTATCACCCCCTCCTGAAACAGGAAAAGGATTCCAATGCAATCATCGTACTCTTCCCCGTCCTCTCCGCGCCGCGGATCGTCCGCCGGCCATACTTCCTTTGGTCCTAAGAAATCGCCCATAGTCCAGCGTCACCAGCGCAACGCGCCTCAAGCGGGTCGTCCCGCCGCGTTCGGCAGCCGCCCTGCCGCCGGCCACGGCGCGAGCGGCCGCGGCCAGCGCGCCAAGCAATTCATCCATCCATCGAAATTCATCCGGGAGGCGACGGTCGCGGAACAGGTCGAATACGCGCCGACTAACCGCTTCCAGGACTTCGCGATCCACTCTTCCATTCTCCGCAACGTCTTGGCGAAGGGCTATACGGCCCCCACCGCAATCCAGGACCAGACGATCCCCCTGGCCCTCGCGGGCAAGGACGTGGTCGGCATCGCGAACACCGGTACCGGCAAGACCGCCGCCTTCGCGCTCCCCATGATCCAGGACCTGGTGACGCACATGGATCACCGCGCGATCATCATGGCGCCGACCCGCGAGCTCGCGCAGCAGATCATGGAAGAGTGCCTGGCCTTCTCCAAAGGCTGCGGCATCCGCATGGCCCTCCTCATCGGCGGCGCGTCCATGCACCTCCAGAAGCGCGACCTCCGCGCCAATCCCCGCATCGTCGTGGGGACCCCGGGACGGATCAAGGACCATGTGCAACAGGGGACCCTCTTCCTCCCCGTCTTCAATTTCGTCGTCCTGGACGAGGTGGACCGCATGCTGGACATGGGCTTCATCACGGACATCAGGTCCATCCTAGGTAAGGTGAATCCGGTGCGGCAATCGCTCTTCTTCAGCGCCACCATGGAACCCAAGATCGCCCAGCTGATCGGTTCTTTCGCCAAGAACCCCGAGACCGTGTCCACGCGCGTCGCGGCGACCGTGGATTGCGTGAGCCAGGACGTGGTCTACTATTCCGGCTCCACGGAAAAGCTCGACAAGCTGCACGACATCCTCATCAACGCCGACTGCACCAAGACCATCATCTTCGACGACACCAAGCGGGCGGTGGAACGTTTGGGCAAGGAATTGAACGCGCGTGGTTTCCGCGTGGACCAGATCCACGGCAACAAGAGCCAGGCGCAGCGGGCGCGGGCGCTCAAGCGGCTCAAGACCGACGAGATCGACGTGCTCGTGGCCACCGACGTGGCCGCGCGCGGATTGGACGTCGCCGATATCAGCCACGTGATCAACTATTCCACGCCGAACACTTACGACGACTACATCCACCGCATCGGCCGCACGGGCCGCGCGGGGAAGACCGGTCACGCGCTGACTTTCCTGGCGAAGTGACGCCGTTCCGGTGTATAGTATCGACATGACCATCGATGATCCGGCCGTGGCCGAGAACCTGGGCGAGCTCTGCCGCGCCTTCGCGGTGACGAGCGACCCAGAGCTCATTGAGTCCTTCCTGCGTAGCCTCCTGACGCCCGCGGAGACGGCCGACGTGGCCGCCCGTTGGGCGCTCGTGAAGGCCCTGGACAAGAAGATACCCCAGCGCGAGATCGCGAAGAACCTCGGCCTTTCCCTCTGCAAGATCACCCGCGGTTCCCGCGAGCTCAAGAAGCCCGACGCTCCCTTCCGGCGCATGCTGGAGATAGCGGCCGGGCATTAGCGGCGGATCGACGACTTCGTCGTCTCCCCCGCGCTGTCGCGCGGATCGGCGCTTACGCGCCTCATGTTCAGCATCCTCCACAAAAGTGCGGTTCCACGGCGTTGCGGCCTACGGAAAGCGGCCGTAGGCTGATCCTGCGGCCCCCGGGCCGCATTGGAGGAACGCATGAAGAAATCCCTAACCGTGATCCTGCTTGCCCTGTTCGCGTTCGGCGCCCTCGCTCCGCTGTCCGCCGCGGGGTCCGCGGAGGCGATCTCGGGACCCGTGGAACTCACCATCTGGACCCATGAGGATCCGAACCGCACCCGGATAGAGAAGAAATACATCGACGAGTTCGTCGCGGCGAATCCGACGGTCAAGGTCAATTACGTGACCTATCCGTCCGGTAAGATCAAGGACATCGTCGTGGCCGGCTTCGCCGCGAACCAGGGGCCCGACATCTTCAACCTGGAAATCAACGACGCGTACCCCTTCATCGCCAACGGCCGCGTGGCGCCGGTGGAGAGCGCCTCCGCGGGCTTCGCGGACCAGCAGGCGATCGTGGACCTCTACCTGCCCGGCATGCTCGCGCCCGTGCTCGAAGAGGGCAAGCTCTACGGCCTGCCCCTCGAAATTACGAACTGGTGCATCTACCTCAACAAGAAGATCTTCCGCGACGCGGGGCTCGATCCCGATAAGCAGTGGCCGAAGACGTGGGAAGAGGTGATGGCG
>JAEWSV010000362.1 GCA_023398155.1 Spirochaetota bacterium | reverse complement strand
AAGCGAAGCTGGAGAACGCGGCGCCCTCGACAACCGCGGCCGCCCCCCCGAAACCTCCCGAGCCGGGCGCCCGGGCGGCGCGTATCCGTCGGCCCGTCACAAGCGGCGTCGCAAGAGTCGCAGGTGTCGGCGACGTCGCGGGCGTCGCGGGAGTACCCCTCCCGAAATCGCGGAAGGCCGAAATTTCTCCGACGCGGACAACGACGGCGACTTTCAGTGCGGAACCGCGAGTAGAACAACAGGAAACCCGCGTAGACGCCGGCGGCAAAATCGCGGAGCCGCGCCGAGTCGTCAGTCCCGGAGGATCGGTCAGCGATCGACTGAAGAAGCTTTCGGGGCGTTCGTACGACGTCTATCGCGACCGCTTCTTGGCGAAAGCCCGTTCCTCCATCCGAGCGGTTCTCGCTAAGCATAAGAGCGCGCACCGCGGGCTCTTCGCCACCGTTCCCGAAGAGGCCGAAGAGCTCGTCTTCGCCTTCTTGCGCGACCACTACGCGGACCCATACATGGATTGGGAAAAGGGAAGCGAGAAGAAACGCCTCGGAGAACTCGGATTCGATCTGGATTCCCTCGACCCCGTCATAGAGGACTGTTTCCGGAACCTATCCGGGAAGTGAGCCGGATCCGTTCCTAACCGAGCTTCACGCGGCCCCTGAAGCTCCGGGCGAGGGTGAGCCGATCGGCGTACTCCAGATCGCCTCCGACCGGCAGGCCCGAGGCGAGGCGGGAAAGCTCCACGCCCGTATCCTTGAGCAGCTTTTGGAGATAGAGCGCCGTCGTATCTCCTTCCACCGTAGGATTCGTGGCCAGGATCACTTCGCGGATGCCTCCCTTACGGACGCGGGCGATGAGGGCGCCGATGGACAGGTCGTCGGGTCCTATACCCTCAAGCGGCGCGATGACCCCGCCGAGCACGTGGAAACGACCGCGGAATTCCCGGGACTCCTCTATCACGCGGACATCCTGGGGGCGTTCCACCACGCAGATGACGGAGCCGTCACGGGCGGGATCGGCGCAGACCGGGCACGGATCGCTTTCGGTATAGCTCCCGCAGACACTGCATCGCCGTATCGCGTCGTGCAGACCCCTGAGCTCTTCCGCGAGGAGGCGCGCGTAGCTCGGGTCGGCGTCGAGCACGTGGTACGCCATGCGCGTAGCGCTCTTCTTACCGATGCCGGGCAACTTGGAAAGCGAACCGACCAAACGGTCCAGGGCGTTCATCCGAGCCCCATAAGTTCGGGCGGGAGCCCCATACCGCCGGTCATGGACCCCATCTCGACGCGGATCGCCTCTTTGACTTTCTCGGAGGCGTCAGTGAAGGCCGCCTTGATGAGGTCCTGGAGAAGGCCTATTTCCTGCGGATCCACCGCTTCAGCCGACAACCGGACGGCGATCACTTCCAGGCGGCCGTTCATATCGATTTCCGCCATGCCGCCGCCCGCGGAACCCGTGACCACGACGGCGCCGAGTTTTTCCTGGAAAACGCCCATCTGTTCCTGGATCTTCTGCGCGTTCTTGAGGATATCGAAAGGATTGATGTTCATCATACGCTCCGTTGTTCCCTAGTCGGCGCGTTCCGTACGATCGTACCGCGGAACATTCGCCGTACTGTTTCGATCTGCGGCGTCGACTCCGTACGCTCACCTGAAGCGGCGGAAGGACCGGCCGACGATCGCTCCACTACTTCCACCGTCAACGACTTGCCCGTGATTTCACGCAGCGCAGCTTGGATCGCGTGGGCATCCTTTCCGAACAGCTCGGCCGCGAGGCGGTCAGTAGCCGGAACGATTACCCGATCCCCTGCCGCTTCCCACGGGAGCGACTTCTCCAAGCCCGACGCCAATAGGCCCCGCTCCTTCCTGAGGGAATCGATGACACCCCGCTTCACGCTCTCCCAACTTCCGGGATCGCCCGAATCAGCAGCCGTCGGGGCCGCCCGCGGCGGGCGAATCGGCGGAATGGCGGTAGCCGATCGGACCTCGTCGAAACTCGGCGGCTCCTCGTCTTCTTCGTACGGTTCGTAGGAATCGGGCGGCGGCTCGAAGACGGGCGCCTGCTCCGCGCGCGTTTCGGCAGCCGACGCGGGTTGCACCGACGCGGGTTGCACCGACGCGGCCACAGGTTCCGTTTGGAGCGCCGTAGACTGCACCGACGCCGAGGCCTGCACCTCCGTAGCCGTGGATAGCGCAGCCTCGGAAAGCGGCAGCGGCGCAGAGGGCGACGGCTGCGGCCCCCCGGTCTCCTTCGCCGAACGATCCGCCAAAAATCTTTTGAACGTTTCAGTGAACGCTCCCGGCCTATCCAGATTGATCGTCGCGTCCGCGCTCGGCGGGTTCGGATCGGCGGCGGGAACTTGGTCCCGGCCGGCGACCCGGTCAGGCCCCGGGATCGGCGTCGCCGGTGCGGCGGTATACGGCTCGGCGGTAGGCGTCGCCGGTGCGGCGGTATACGGCTCGGCAGTAGGCGGTCCCCATCGGGCGGCGGGTTCGCCGCCTAGAAGACGCCCCCTGACGCCGTCGATCGCGGCGCGGAGCTCATCCGCGGAAACCCAGCGGGAGAGCCAACACAGGCGGGATACCGCGGTTTCGAGCTCGAAGCGCGGCGACACGGAAAAACGTATATTCCGGTAAAGATCGAGAAGGAGGGCAACCGCCCGTTCGACCTGGAGAGGGGACAGCGCTTTGAGGGCGACGGCGGAAAAACGATCCGGCGCATACCCCAGGGCCGACTCCTTATCTATTCCGCTCTTGAGCAGGAGGAGGT
>JAEWSV010000279.1 GCA_023398155.1 Spirochaetota bacterium | reverse complement strand
GCTCGGGCTCGGGCTCCATCATCGACACGCGGGGCTACGTCCTTACCAACAACCACGTGGTGGAAAAGGCCTACAAAATATTCGTGAACCTGGCCGACGGATCCCAGTTCGAAGGGAAGGTCATCGGCACCGATCCCGAGAACGACCTCGCGGTCCTCAAGTTCGATCCGCCCCGCGGCGTCGAGCTCATCACCGTGCCTTTCGGCGAGTCGCGCAACCTCCGCGTGGGCCAGAAGGTCCTCGCCATCGGCAACCCCTTCGCCCTGGAACGCACGCTCACGGTCGGCATCGTCTCCGGCCTCGGCAGGCCCATCCAGACGTCGCGGGAGAACATCATCCGCGACATGATCCAAACCGACGCATCCATCAATCCAGGAAACTCGGGCGGCCCCCTCCTGGACGCCCAGGGCCGCATGATCGGCGTCAACACGATGATCTATTCGCCCTCGGGGGGCTCGGTGGGCATCGGCTTCGCCGTTCCGGTCAACACCGCGAAACGCGTCGTCGCCGAGCTCATCCAGTACGGCCGCGTACGCCGCGGCTGGATAGACGCGTCCGTAGTCCAGCTCTTCCCCGCCCTCGTAGAGTACGCCAAGTTCCCCGTTTCCAAGGGGCTCCTCATCTCCCGCACTAAGCGCGGCGGCTACGCCGAACGGGCAGGGCTCCGCGGCGGGTCGGAGGCCGTGCGCTACGGTTCGAGCGTGATCTACCTGGGCGGCGACATCGTCACCGCGGTGGACGGCATGAAGGTGACCCGCCTCGCGGATCTGTACTCCGCCCTGGAGGACAACAAGCCGGGGGACAAGGTCGCGGTGGAACTGGTCCGGGGCAACAAGACCGTCAAGCTCGACGTGACGCTCGCGGATCGCGCGGAAGTCCTGGATCGGGAAGAATAACTCAGGGAGCGCGGCCGCCTGAGAGGAACGCGGCGATCCGGCCTACGCCCGTAGCCAATCTCGCCTCGTCCAGGTGGCCGTAACCGAGGAGCAGCGTATCCTGCCAGGCTCCGCCCGCGACCGAGTGGCGCTCGGCCGAGACGAGCCTGATGCCCCGCTCCCGCGCCCTACCCACGAGGTCCCGATCGAAGCGGACGCCCGCGAAGCGTACGGCGACGTGGAGGCCCGATGCGTCCCCGAGCACGCGGATTCCGTCGCCGAAGGATGCGGAGAGCGCGGCGAGGAGGGCGGCCCTCCGGCGCGCGTAGAGCCGCCGCATCTTGGCCACGTGGCGGTCGATGGTCCGGTCGGCGAGGAGCCGCGCGAGGGCGAGCTGCTCGAAGACGGGATTCTGGACGTCGGCGTGGACGCGCGCCTCTTTCCATTCCTTTTCCAGCGCGGGCGGCACGACTGCGAAACCGATGCGGAGCGCGGGGAAGAAGGTCTTGCTGAAAGTCCCGACGTACACGGTCCGGTCCGCGTCCATGGTCCATAGCGGGGCGACGGGCGGCCCCGAATAGCGGAACTCCGAGTCGTAATCGTCTTCGGCTATCCAAGCCTCGCGGTCGCGCGCCCAGCGGATGAGCTGCGCGCGCCGATCCGCGCCCAGGATGCCGCCGAGCGGGAAATGGTGCGATGGAGTAACGTACGCGAGTCCCGCGTCCACGCCGGCGAGGTTCCCCGTCTTCATGCCCGACTCGTCGGCTTCCACGCTCACCACGGGAAGTCCCGCGAGCTTGAACGTGCGCAGCAGGCCGAGGTGGCAGGGATCTTCCACAGCGGCGGGCCGGCCGCTCCGCGCCATCACCGTGGCCAGGATGTGGAGGGCGTGGGTGGCGCCCGCGGTCACGAATACGCGATCGGCGGCGACGCGCATACCCCGGTTGCGGAAGAGGTAGGAGGCGATCTCCGCGCGGAGCGCGGGATGCCCCGCCGCGGGCCCGTAGAGCCAGTCGCCCGGTTCGGCATTCTCGGCGGCCAAGAGGAGGGCGCGGGCCCAAGCCTTCTTCGGCAGGGAGCCGGGATCGGGCAGGCCGGTCCTGAGGTCCGTTTCTATGGGAGGTAGGCGCGGAGGCGCAACGGAGGCGCCGCCGCTCGCGCCGGGAGGCGCGCCCTGGAGCGCGAGGCCGCCCGCGACGCGCGCGCGGCGGCCCGTTCCGCACTCGATGTAGCCTTCCGCGACGAGGAGGTCGTAGGCCTCGCAAACGGTGTTCCGCGAAACGCCGAGCTCGCGGGCCAAGGCTCGCGTGGCCGGTAGCTCCTCGCCCGCGGGGAGCGAGCCGTCCGAGGCGGCCGCTCGGAACCATTCCAGGAGCTGACGGGAGAGCGTGATCGGGGAATCGCGGTCGAGCGGCGGAATCTCCATGGTCCCTCCCCAAAAGCGGCTCCCCCATATTGCTACTAAAGCGGCACTTTAACCAGTCCACTCCTTCTTTTACGATACGCGGTAACCAGAAACCTAGGGAGGCGCATCGTGCGGAAAGAAACTATCGGCGGCTGGTATCTCGCGGCGGGCTTCATCCTCGCCGGATCGGCGCCCACGGCGGGGAAAGCGCTGTCCCGGACGCTCGGTCCGTTCACCATCACGGCCGTAGGCCTCGCCTTCGCCCTCCCCGTCCTCGCGCCTTTCGCGTTCAAGGGAGGGCTGCCCGACCGGAGGGAACTCGGCGCGACGGCCCTCCTCGGCCTGTTCGGCATCGTCATCTATCGTTTCTGCCTCGTCTCCGCCCTCCCCCTGATCGGCGCGGGCGGCGCGGGTCTCCTGACGGGCGCCGCTCCCGCGCTCACCGCGATCGCCTCGTGGGCGTTGCTCGGAGAGCGGCCGTCGAGGGCCGCCGCCGCGGGCGTCGCCGTCGCGAGCGCGGGCATCATCCTGGTGAATATCGGGATACTCGGCCCGAGCGGCCAGGCCGGGAGCGCGTCGGCGATAGGAACGGACCTTCTCCGCGGGAGCGGTCGGGCGGTCGGTGCCCTCCTCGCCCTCGCCGCCGCGGCTTCGGAAGCGGCCTTCGCCGTGTTGTCCCGCCGGGCGTGGCGGGCCCGGAGCGACGCGGACCCGCGGACGCGCACCGCGCTCACCGTCGCCTGGGCCCTCCTCTTTTCATGCCTTCCGGCCCTCGCCGAGAACCCCGCCGCGGCCCTCGGAGCCTTGCCGGCGCGGGGCTGGCTCGCCCTGATTTGGTACGGTCCCTGCGTCACCGCAGTTTCCTACGTCTGTTGGTATCAGGGCATCCGGAGAGTGGAAGCATCGACGGCGGCCGTTTTCACCGGGATAGTCCCGGTGGTATCGCTCATCCTGCCCACGATTCTGCTCGGAGAGCGACCG
This sequence comes from Spirochaetota bacterium, assembly GCA_023398155.1. GTDB lineage: Bacteria > Spirochaetota > Spirochaetia > Treponematales > Breznakiellaceae > JAEXTK01. Next base: position 3,987 of record JAEWSV010000279.1, on the reverse strand, counting down.
GACGCGTTGGCCGCGTTCGGAGGCATCCTCGTGGCGGCCGGCATCGCCGCGGCGGGAGCGGGATCGCGCCGCGGCGCGGCCGGAGCCACGGTCCTGCCGGGAGAAGGCCGCGGCGCCGCCCGCGCGGGCTCAGGCTACGCTCGGGGCGGAGAGGCCGAACTAAGAAAGGAAGAGCAGAGCGGAACCGCCGACCGCGACGACGGCCCCGAACGCTTCCTGCGGCGTGACGCGTTCTTTCTTGAAGAAGACGGCGGGGACGAGGATGAGGATCGGCGTGAGGCCCATGAGGGTAGCCGCGATGCCCGAAGAGGCGCGCTGGACGGAGAAGAGGCCGAGCGACACGCCGAGGAAGGGGCCGAAGAAGGCTCCCGCCGCGAGGGCGCCCATCGCCTTTCCGTTCTTGAGCGAGGCCGCGGTCTCCCGTAATTTACCCCAGACCGCGCCCAAGGCGAGGAAGCCGAAGAGGCCCGCGATCACCCGGATCTGGGTGGCGACGAAGGGGTCCGAGTCGGGCGCCCCGATCTTGGAGAGGATGAGGCCGCCCGCCTGGCCGAGGGCGCCGAGGAAGGCGAATATCACGCCGCGGACGCGGCGGGCTCCGCGGACGGTCGCGTCGGCGGCGGCAGGAACGCCCCGCTTGTCCAGGATGACGAGGGCGATGCCGAGCACCACGATGGACATGCCCGCGATGCCGAGGAGGGAGACGCGCTCGCCGAGGAGGACGAAGCCGATGAGGGCGGTGAGGAGAGGCGAAGCGGCGAAGACCGCTTGGGACGTGCGGGCGCCGATATCGACGTAGGCTTGGAATAGGAAGATATCCCCGAACACGAAGCCGACGAGGCCCGAAAGCGAGAGCCAAAACCACGCTGCGCCGCCCGCGCCGAGCGGCAGGGCCTCGCCCCTGAGCGCGAGGCCGAGGACGGCGAAGATGGCGAGCGCCGCGGCGAGGCGTAAGACATTGAGCGCGTAGGAGCCGATGCGCTTCGCAGCGCTCTCGAAGGCTATGGCGGTGATGGTCCAGAACACGGAAACGGATAGGGCCGCGATTTCGCCGATGTGGTCGATCATGATTCGGCGAGCCTACCACGCCGCCGCTCGGCGGAGGAAGGCGACGGCGAAGGAATTACCCTACCGCGGGTACGTTTCCTGCGCTCTACTCGAGGTTCTGCAGGGGCCCCGAATAAGTTCCCGTCACCGTCACGACCGTTTCGGCATCGTCGACCGGATTCACGTAGAGGGTATACGAGAGGGTATAGGTCGACCCGGACACGGCCACGGTCAAGGTGCTCGCGCCCTCCTCGGCCAAATTGTCCAAATCCCCGAGGAAGGTATACGTCATAGCCGTAGCCGTATAATCGACGCCCGCGGTGCCGGACATCAATGAGCCGTCGGCGGTGGAATAGGTGCCGGCTGCCAGGGAGGATGTATTGAGGGTCAGGTTGACGAAGTCCTGGGGCGAAGCGTTATCGGGGGTCTCGGAGTACAGGTAGAGGTCCAGGTTACCCTCGTCCAGTTCCGTCCAAGCCTTCGTCAGACTCTGCGCTTCATACCCCTGGACGGTGAACGTCCCGGTTCCCGGATCATCGCCTCCGGGAGGCGGATCGTCATCGTCTCCGCCCGGACTGCCGCAGCCGATAAACGCCGCGGACAATAAACACACGACCATGCTTCGAACGAACCGTTTCATGAGATGTGGCCTCCTGTTGAAAAGTGAGACCACTATCTCCTCGGATAAACCCTCAGTCTACACATTCCATGGTGTCACCACGAAATGTGCATCACTTGCCTTCCTGGAGGGTGACCAGTTTTCCCGCCCGTACGGTCAAGACATCCACCGAAAGCACCGCGTAGAGCCGGAAGAGCGTCGCGACGGTAAGGTCCACCTCGCCGCGTTCTATCTTCCCTACGGTATTCCGATGCAGATCCGCGAGTTCCGCCAAGTATTCCTGGGACATATCGAGCGCGCACCGGTTCTCTCGAATGAACCTTCCGATCTCGGCCCGCATGTATTCGTCGGAGTGGGGGCAGAAGCCCCCGAGTTCCTCCCACGAATCCGTTCCGCACACCATATTGAAGCGGCCGTCCCGAAAACTCACTTGGTCGGCTCCGATGGTGAGGAGGAGCCGGTTGAGCACGCTGATCTTCGGGTCCGCTTCCCCGCTCTCGATGCGCCAAAGGGTATTGCGGTGGACGTCCAGGACTTCGGCGGTGCGTTCCAAGGACAAACCCAAGACGCGTCGCCGATCCTCAACGGCCACCCGCATGGAATCCATGGCATCCTTATAGGAGAACGAAGGGCTCATCCGCATCATACCGCGTCTTCGTGCCGGGCGGTGCCGAACAGGGCGTCGACGAGGGGCCGCCGCCGGTACCGCTCCTGCCACCCCGCCCCGAATTCCTTTCCCAAATCGACGAGCCGTTTCCGTCCATCGGTTTCGTTCTCGGACTCCGCTCCGATCGGGAGCGGCGACCGCTCATCCTCAGCGCTCACGCGGCCGGCGATTTCCTTCGGTTCCATGTATCCAACCTCCCTCAGGGTACGCGATCGCCCAATCGATCGTCCGATTGCCGCCGCGGCGTCAAGCCGGCGAGATAACGGAGTTTTTGGACGTAGACGGCCCGGTTCTCCGGTTCGAAATCCCTCCGGGAAAAGCCCGCGTAGGCGAACGGCTCCCGTCCGCTCACCTTGGCCATTTTCGCGACGATCTTCTCCGGCTCGGTATCGCCGGAGATCGTTCCGAAGCCCGCTTCCGGCAGCTCGCCGCGGTGCGCCTTGAGCCAGGTCTTGACGGGCGGCGACAATCGCCATGCCCAGACGGGCGTCAGGACGAAGACCCGCTCGTAGTCGGCGGGGTTATGCTTCGGCTCCTCGATCTTCGGGGTGGACCCGAACATGGCCGCGGCGCCGCCGTTCATGAAGGTCCAGTTCCGCGGCTTTCGCTCGACGATCCTTTCGATCTCGGCGCCGAAGATAACGGCCAAGTCCGCGGCTACGCGCTCGGAAGCGTTCCCCGAAGTGTAATACACCACGAGGGTCTTCTTGCCGTCCCGTACGGCCCCGATTTCCGCCGGGATCGATTCGTCCCTATCAGCGACGACGCTGGCGCTCGATACGGCGTCGCTCTTGGCGCCTGCGCTCGCGCAGGATACCGCGAACGCGGCCGCCGCAGCGAGGACGATCGCCGGGGGCCGGCGCGCGATACGGGCATGCTTCGATTCCATGAGGTATCTCCTTGGGCGCGCAAGTTAGCCGGTTTTCCGCGCTTACTTTTCATGACGCCCCGTCTCTCGATATTCTAGCGCTTTTTTTTCCATATAGCTTGCCCGGCGGAATTCACGCGCGCGACCGAGGGCATCGCGACTACGCAACAAACGTATAGTGCCCGCTTGAAAAAGCCGGAAGTCCGGCTCATACTGATCGCCATGCGTCCATTCGAAGTAGTAGCTCCCTTCGAGCCGGCGGGCGACCAGGCTCAGGCGATCGAGGCCCTCGCGGCGGGCGTCCTGGCCGGCGACAAGTACCAGACACTCAAGGGCGTCACGGGCTCGGGCAAGACCTTCACGATGGCCAAGATCATCGAGAAGACCCAGCTCCCGACTCTCATCGTGAGCCACAACAAGACGCTCGCGGCCCAGCTCTTCCGCGAGTTCAAGGAATTCTTCCCCCATAACGCGGTGGAATATTTCGTCTCCTACTACGATTATTACCAACCCGAGGCCTACGTGGCGAGCCGCGACCTCTACATAGAGAAGGACGCGTCCATCAACGAGGAGATCGAGCGGATGCGCCTCTCGGCCACCCGCAGCCTCATGGAGCGGAAGGACGTCATCATCGTGGCCACCGTCTCCTGCATCTACGGCCTCGCGACTCCGGAGGTGTACCGGGAGATGACGGCCACGGTTTCGATGGGCGAGACGATAGACGCGGACGTCCTCATGCGGCGCTTCGTTGAACTCCAGTACGAGCGCAACGACGCCATCCTGGAG
>JAEWSV010000189.1 GCA_023398155.1 Spirochaetota bacterium | reverse complement strand
GTGCCGCTCTCGCCGACCGCGAATTCCGAAAGCGCGAACACCAGGGCCGCTCCGTCGCCGTTGGCCCTACGCCGGGCGGCGAGGCTTTCCGCGAGGAGGTCGGGATTGAGGGAGCTCAAACGGAGGGAGGCGACCCGGGCGTACGATTCCAGCGCGGGGATCGCCTTAACCCCGAGGCCGAACAGGGAAGCGGCGCGGCCGGCGATCCGTTCAGGCACGCCGGTACCTTCGGCTACGGGGGCGGGGCCGAGGAAGCGTCGTCCGGAAGCCGGTGCCGCGACGAAGGCCGCGAGGGCGCAAAACGCCGCGACCCCCGGCGCCGGCTCCCGGAACGCGGACGGGCCCGGAGCTTCCAGGTAGTCGATGAGGGCGCGGTCCGCGCGGCTTTGTTCGAGGAGTTCGTCGGTCAGGGCGCCGACGATGAGGCCGACGATGAGGCCGAACCACCCGGCGCTGAGTCCGACTGCCGCTCCTATCGCCTTACCCAGCCATTTCCTCCGATTATCCCGGACCGCCCGAGCGAGCGAACGGATCCGGCGCCGGAAGGTTTCGCTCCGATTCGGCGTCACCCCCGCTGCCCCGCCAGGTATATGAGGGCAGCGATGAGGACCAGGCCTTGGAAGGCCAATGCCGCTGCTATCGCGGCGCCGAAGGGTAGTGCCAGAACGAACGCCGTCGAGGTCGTGGAGGCGACGATCCGGAAAAAACGGATCGGAAGGTCGAAGACGAGCGGCAAGACGACGAGCATCGCGAGGCCGAGCGTTCCCGCGCCGCGGGGGGACCGGAAGCGCCACCCGAGGGCCAGGGCCATGATCGCGAGGGTGAGGAAGGCGAAGGGTTCCGAATAGCGGCGGAGGAGTTCGGCCCTGAACGCTTCGGGCACGAAGCCGAACGCGCCGAGCCGTTTCGCCGAATCGTCCAAGTCATTGAGCGGCATCACGTCGACGCCGCGCCGGGCACGGGAAGCCAGCGCCAAATCCTCGAACGATACGTCCAGGATAAGCCGCGTGCCCACCGCGTCGGGACGCCCTTTTCCGCGCCAGGAAGGAGGCCAGGAAACGCTCTCGTCCTGCCGGTCCAAGGCCAACAGGAGCAAGACGGTGCGCGGAACAGGCCGGTGATCGGCGCCTCCGGAGTCGGCCTCCTCCACCGTGAAGGGAACGAATTTCGCGTATTTCGCCTCAAGGGCATATCGCAGCGTCCCGTCGCCGGTGAGGGAGATGACCTCCAGCCCTTCCGCGTAGGAGGCGTCCGCGAAGCGGTTGAGGCTCCGCGCGTACACCACGTCGCGCCCCTCGCCGTCTCGCCGCGGGATGGAGAATAGGGCGCCCGTCTCAACCGAACCGATGGCGGCGGAGGCCTCGTCCGCGAAAAAAGCCACGCGCTCGGCGCCCTGTTTGCTCAAGGCCAGGAAGTTGACCACGTCCGGGTCGTTCGGAACCTTGCCGGAGAGCTCGGAGAAAATGTAGTACGCGCGGATCCAATCGGAAGCCTCGATCGCTTGGTATCCTTCCCGTTTGCGCTTAAAAACCGCGAAGGCCGCCTTATCAGCGACGTCCGGCGCCATGGACGAGACCGAATTCCAGGCCGAAGCGGCGAGAGCGGCCGCGGTAGCGGACTCCGGACTGCCGTCCCGGGCGAGTTTCCGCGCGAGCGTCGCGTACCAATGAGCGTCGAAAGGGTGCCCCGTACGCAAGGCCCCGGAAGCGAGCGCGAGGGCTTCGGTCGCGTTGAGAGGACGGCGCGTACCCGGCAACGATGGACCGGAAGAGTCGCCTTGCCCGGTTTCCGATCGGACTTGCGGCGCGGCCTCGGGAGGCTCTCCCCCTTCGCGCAGGAGCTGCTCCAGTCCGATCCTGAGCTTGTCCCTAATGGCTTCGGTCTCCGCGCTGTTCGGCCAAATCCGTTCGCAGGTCGCCATGGAACGGGCAGCCTCGCGCCAGCGCTCAGCCTCGGTCTCGGATTCCGCCAGGGCCTTAGCGTCGCGGAAGAGCCGCCCCTCCGCCTCCATGGAAGTGCGCACATCCAAGGAGATCGGCAACGCGAGGAGGAACAGGAGCGCGTACAGCGCCGCGGCGACGATGACCGTTATGAGCGGCTTTGTCATGGATTCCAGGAAACGCGGTGAAAAACGAGCCTCGGAGGCACCGCCGTCGTACCCTCCGAAGCCGAACGAAGCGACGACCGCGGAAAGCGCTATGGCAGGATAAAGGGAGACGAAATCCGCGACCGCGGCCGTGAACCGCCAGAGGAACGCGAAGGGAGGCAGGGGCTCGGCGGTACCGGGAATGAGGAAGCGGTAGGCGGCGATCAAGAGGAAAGTGAAGACGCTGTATTGTACGAGCGCCAGGGTAGCGGGAAGGCGCCGTTCATCGAACATGAGCTTCTCCCCGTCCTCCCGCGATCTTCGCCAAGACGGCGCAGATCGTTATGGCGGCTCCAACGGACGTCAAGGAGATGGGTACGGTATACGTCGCGGGCAATCCGACGACGGTGGAGATCAGGCGGTGTACCACGGGGGAGGAAAGGGAATCATCGAAAACGGCAACGCCCCAGAGCGCCACAGCGCAGAGCACGAAATCCGCCAGGGGCCACCGGGTGCTCCCGGCGAGGAACCGGAGAGACGAGAGCAGGAACGAAAGGGCCGCCGCGTACGCGAGCAACGGTAAGTAGCCTGCCGCCGCGGCCTTCGCGAGCCGCCGGCCTGCCGAAGAAAACACCGCGGCCAGGGACTCGAGCCGTGGGGAAACGGAGAGCGAAGGCGCGAACGGGTCGACGCGGGCGGAACGCATTCCGTACTCGGGGCCTTCGGCCGACGAAACCAAACGTAATGATGCGGGCGGAAGAGCGACCACGGCGGTCCCCCCGACCGATGCGACGACGCCGCCGTTTTCGAAGCGCTCGATCGCGGCGGTCGGGCCGACGGTAGCCACCGTCGTCTCCCGAAAGGTGAACGCGGACGTGCGGAGACCTCCGTACGTAGCGGAAAAAAGGGCCGCAGATGAGAGAAAGAATATCAACAGGGTCGAGGGCGCGCTTCCGATCGCGTGGCGGGAAGAGTAGGAGAACGAAGAAAGCACGGCTGCGTACACGGCAAGCGGCGCTGCGGCCGAAAAGGCGGAAAGGCCTACCGCGAAAGCCGAAAACGGTAACGGAGCGGGGGAGCTCGCCGCGCCGGCCCAGGCTCTGACGACGGCGAAAAGGACGCTCGTTCCCAGGAAGAAGATAAAAGTCACGAGATAGAAGAGCGTCAGTCGCGCCGCACCTTTCACGATGAATTAGCCTAACATGGCGGCACCCCGAATGCAAGCGCGCACGCAATTCGTTTGTTTTTCTCGGTTTATGCCGAGGCTACGCCCAGGCTGTGAACAACTTATCCACAGGTTCCCCATAAAATGGAAAAGGCGACGCTTTATTCGATAGCTAAGAATGGAGATTTTTATATGCGATATAACTATTCTCAGCCACACTAACACTACCTATTTTTTTATAATACATGGATATAACTACGCACATCGATCCAAGAATCGTTTTGCCTCGTTCCGGCCGTCTACAAAGCCATACAGGTGAAGGTGCAGGCAGAGGATCCGAACAAGTTATTCACAAGTTCCCCACAACGGTTCCATCACCGAGATGGAATACCCAAATCCACGTACGGAACGGATTTGCACGCAGGGACCCCGACCTGAAACGAGAGCTAGCCTACTCCGCAACCGCGAAGCCGCGATATCGGCGGCCCGCGACCGATCGGACACGGTCGGCCATATAGATTTACGGAGCAGCCCGCGCGAGAGAGCGGATCCCTCCGCGACTATCAGCTGGCGGAGCAAGAAAGCCTGATCCGGCGGAAGGACGGTAGCGCCCCCCGGACCGCTCAGCGCGAGCCCCCGTAAGGCGATCTCCGTCCCCGCTATGGCGAGCGGCCCCGCCCCCAGCACGCGCTCCGCGCGGACGCGTAGTTCCTCCGCGCTCCAAGGTTCGGCCAGATAGTCGGCCGCGCCGCGGTCAAAGGCGTCCGCCATGCACGAAACGGGTCCGAACGCGATCAGCGGATACCGGCGCGGAAAATGGGCCACCAACCGGGCGTCCGCGGGAAACGCGAGGAGAGCCGCCTCGGCCAGGCGGCGTTCCCGCGGTATCTCGTTTTGGAAACGGAGTTCGAAGGACAAAGAAACGGCGCCGAGTCGCTCCCGGAGGGAGGAATCGGCGCCGATGACTACGAGGGTCGGCATGCGGGGAAGCCGGTCAGGACTGGGAAGAACCTTCCGGTAAGGCTTTCATCTTCTCCTTGAGCTCCAAAAGCATAATATCGGCCGAAGTATCGGACTTTTCCAGGGCGGCGAACCGTTTGTTGATGTCGGCGTGGCTGGAGAAATCTTCCAGTTCTTTTGCAGCGTCGGCCTCCGCCTCAAGAGTGTCCACCTTCGCCGCCATGCGGTCGAACGCCTCGAAGGCGCTCTTATTGCCGGTGACGCGGGAGATGGTGCTCTGGATCTTCTGCTGGGCTTCCGCCCGTTTCGCGCGCGCGATGAGGAGGTTCTTCTTGCGCTGGGCTTCTTCGATCTTGTTCTGGAGTTCGCGTAGGGATTCCTTGAGCTTTTCTACGGACTGCTTCTGGGCATCCCATTGCTGCTTATACTGGACGTAGTTGTTGTCGTTCTCCTGCTTCCGCAGCAAGGCTTCCTTGGCGAGGTCTTCCTGGCCCGCCTTGACCGCGAGCATGGCCTTGCGCTCCCACTCCTGGGCCTGCGCCAGTTGGGACGCGGTTTCCCGCTCGAGCTTCTTCTCATCGGCGATGGCCATCGCAACCGCTTTCTTGGACTCGATGAGCTGCTCGTTCATGTCGATGACGAGCTGGTTGAGCATTTTTTCGGGATTTTCCGCTTTATTGATAACGTCGTTTACGTTCGACGAGATCAACGTCTTCAATCGTGAAAAGATTCCCATAGAGCCTGTCCTCCTGCAAACGCACGGCCGGCGGCCGTGGCCCCTATTGGGTCCGGAATTTCGATAGGATCGGGTAGTGCTGGACCAGCGCGAGGCCGATCGCGTCGAGCGCGGCTTGGAAATCGCCGCGGTCCATGGTTTCGAGTTCGAGGGTGTCGACGAGCACCACGTCGTCCCCCTCAAGGGCATACGCGCCGTGCAATACGTCCTTCGCGTTGAGCTCGAGCAGTTTAGTGAACAATTCCAGTCGCTTTTCCTTGGGCGCGGGCATGACGACGACGCGGATCACCGCCAAGGGATCGGCCCGCATCACGACGACGCCCTCCAGGCCCCGTCCGTCGTCCTCCACCATCCACATGCCTTCGCCGATCTCGCGATACGTCAGCTTGAGGTCGATGAGATAGCGTTCAATCTTGTTATCCGCCATGGAATCGCTCCTGGGGGTACGCCCCGTCAGCCGAGGAAGACCTGCCCCGCGTTGTCGATCGCCAGAATGGTCTTGCATTCGGAACAGCGGAAACGACCGGCCCGGATGGCCTTGAGTTTCTTGGAGCAAATCGGGCACGAGAAGATTTTCGGAAAAACCGTAGCCTTTTCCGAAGGACTGCCGGCCCGAAAGAAATCTATGGATTCATCCAGATTGTCCTTGATGTTGAAGAATTGAGAAAATCCGAGGAGCTGGAACACCTCATAGACCTTCGGCTGGATTTCGAGCAGGACGAGGTCGCCGCTCCGCGGCTTGACGGCTTTGAGGAAGGCCGTGAAAGAACCGATGCCGGTCGACGAAACGTAGTTGAGGCCGCCGCACTGGAAAATGAGACGTACGAAGCCCGACTCGATCGCCTTAGCGACGCGCTTCTGGAAATAGTTGGAGTTGTACGTATCGATATAACCGGTCAGATAAAGGACCAAGCACCCTTCGACCTCATTCACTTTTTGGAGCTTGATTTTGAGGCTTTCGTCTTTATCGTCGTCAAAGCCGGGTACGATGTCGTTATTGGTCATGACGCTCCTTCCGTCCCGCGGTCCACCGGTCCTCTCGCGGAGATCGATGGATCACTATGTAGCACCGCTAATCATAGTATCGGCCGGCGCCATTTCAACACAAAGTATATTATTCGTCTACCGTAGCTTTGTCAAATCGACAAACCGTCGTCGACGCCCACGACGGCCCCGTTGATCGAAGGATTCGAGAGGAGCGCGAAGGCTGCGGCCGCGATCGCCGAGCCCTGGACCAAGCGGCCGCCGGGCGCGCGCGATCGGGCGTAGGCGCGGGCCGGGCCGTCCAGGTATTCGGTTTCAGCGAGGCCCGGACACAGGACGTTGCAGGTCACGCCGCGCGATCCCGACGTTTTCGCGACCGACTTGGCGATCACGCCGAGGGCCGTCTTGGCCGCCGAATAGGCCGCGGTCGTGGCGAAACCGCGGATCGTATCCGTACAAGTCCCGCCGAAAAGGAGTATCCGGCCCCATTCCCTCTCCGCCATTCCGCCCAAAACCGCAGAAACGAGCGCGCCGGGCAGTGCGAGATTCAAGAGGGCCGCGCGTTCCCAATCCTCCGCGGAGAGCTCCGCGAGGCCTTTCCTGGCGAAGGGGCCCCAGGCGCAGACGAGGATGTCGGGCCGCGGCAGTTCCCGCAAGAGGAATTCGGCGGCGCGGGGCGAATCGACCGGTAACAGGAAACCGCGGGCTTCCCCGCCTGCTGCGCGGACCGCCGCGACCGTTTTCTTGAGCCGAGCGGCGGAACTTCCCCCGTGCACGACGACGGAGGCGCCCGCCTCTCCGAGGGCGCGGCACACCCACGACCCCAAGCCTCCCGAGCCGCCGACGACGAGCGCGGAGCGGCCGATGAATGGTTTATCCATGGCGGCGACGATTATACTCCGCCCGGGCGATGTTGACAGGTCCGCCCGGGCCGTTTTACATGCTGAGGCATAGAGAGGTTGCCATGACCCTGGATTCCGTCATCTTCGTCCTTTCCCGTCCTTCCGAGTCGGGCAACATAGGCGCCGCATGCCGCGCGATGAAAAACATGGGGCTGACCCGTCTCCGCATCGTCGCGCCGGAGCTCCCGCCGGAAGACGAGGTCGTGCGGGCCCGCGCCGTCCATGCCGTCGACGTTTGGGAAAACGCCGAGCGTTTCGACCGCCTGGAGGACGCGATTGCGGACTGTTCGATAGTAGTGGGCACCACGCGGAGGCGCGGCAAGAAAAGGAAGGACTTCACGCTCACCCCGGAAGAACTCGGCGCCGCCCTGAAGGAGCGGCCGGGACGGGCGGCCGTCGTGTTCGGCAACGAACGGACCGGCCTGGAAGACCAGGAGCTCAACCTCTGCAATCTCGCCGCACACATTCCGGCCGATTCCGCCTTTCCGTCCCTCAATCTGTCCCACGCCGTCCAGGTTTTCGCGTACTCCCTCTACCGCGCCCTCGGGAGCGCCGAAGCACCGCGCTGGGTTCCCGTGGATTCGCTCCGCATGAACGCGCTCGTGCAGGTGATCGCGGATTCGTTCCAAACCATCGGTTTCTACAAGCAGGCCGGGAGGGAAGAGCAAGAACGCTTCTTCCGAGACCTCTTCGCGCGCGCGGGGATCACGACGGACGAATCTCATTACCTGGAACGGGTTTTCAGGAAAATGGGACGCTTGGGTTCCGCGGCCGGAGACTCGGCGGGCGCAGTTGCGCAGGACGGCGGGGAGGAGCATACTTAATCCATGAAACGGATCGTTATCGGCATCATCGCCGCGTGCGCGTTGACCGGCGCCCTCCAAGCCCAGGCCCTCGTCGCCGACCAACCGGTCGCCTTCTCCGTGACCTTGGCGGACTTGAGCCGCGCCGCGGCGAGCGGCGACGACAGGGCCATCCCGAGCGGCAAGGCGCTCCTCATCGACGCGGAGATAGGGGCGATCACCCTGCGGGTGGATACCGACGAGCGTTTTACCGTGGAAGTGGAGCTCATCGGCGGCGCGTGGCGCGGAGAGGACGAAGTGGAGCTCTATCGGGCGTACGCGCTCTTCGACGGGCTGAGGTATCGCGAGATGTTCTCCCGCCGCTCCGAGACCCGGCTCCAGACCGGCGACCACATCCTCGTCCTCGGCCGCTACCTGGGGATAGGCATGGATTACGATGAGGCGACGCCCGTCGCGGTCATCGAAGCGGCGGCGCTCCGCAGGCTGCGGTAACGCGCCGCGGGCGGAAAGGGAACGCTTAAAAACGTAGGTCCGCCGCCGTGATGCGGGCGTCGCGCGACCGTACCCGAGCGCGTTCCAAACAGGCCTTGAGCTGCCGCACGTTTCCGGGCCAGTCGAAGGCGGAGAGGGACCGGAACGCGTCCTCCGTCATCGCCGCGGCGATCTCTTCCACGCCGAGGAAACGCGAAATGAGCGGACCCAAGTCCTCTTTCCGTTCCCTGAGCGGCGGCATTTCCAAGGTCAGGACGTTCAACCGATAGCGGAGATCATCCCGGAATCGACGCTCCGCGATGAGCGCGTCGAGATCGTGGTTCGTCGCGCTGAGGATGCGGCAATCGAAGAACCTTCGGCGCGAGCTTCCGAGCCGCCTGACTTCGCCTTCTTCGACGATCCTGAGCAAAGCCGCCTGGGTCGCCGGTCCGGCGTCGCCGATCTCGTCCAGGAAGAGGGTCCCCCCGTTCGCTTCCTCGAAACAACCGGGCCGCGAGCGCGCGTCGGTGAAAGCGCCCGCCTCGCAGCCGAACAGTTCGCTCTCAACCAGGCTTTCCGGCATCGCCGCCAGGTTCCTGACCTCGAAGGGACCCGCGGCCCGGTTGGAGGCACGGTGTATCTCCCGCGCGGCTAGGTCCTTTCCGGTGCCGCTCTCTCCGAGTATCAGCACGGGCAGATCGCAAAGCGCGTACCGCTCGATATCATGCCGGACGGCCTCCATCGCCTCCGAGGACCCGATGAGCGCGGAACCGACGGCCGGCGCGGGCTTTCCGTCGATGAGCGCGTCAAGCCGATGGCGGACCATCGAGTGGATGTACGGCTTGGAAACGAAATCGGACGCCCCTTCGCGGAGCGACCTGACGACGAAGAAGGGCGCGTTGTACCCGGAGAGCATCATGACGGGCGGAGGATCGGGTAGGGCGCGGATATCGGCGAGCACGCGGAAACCGTCATAGCCGGGCATTTCTATGTCGACGACCACCGCGGACGGCCGTTCGCGGCGGGTCACGGACGCTGCCGTCGATCCGTCGCGGCAGGTGATCACGCGGTACCGATCGGCGAGTTGGAATTTGAGCGATTGCAGCTCTTCTTCCTTGTCGTCGACGTATAGCACCGCGCGCATCGGCTACCCTCGTCGGAAAAGTTTGTAGAATACCAACAGATACTTATAGTACAGATACGGGAAAAATCGGAAAAAACGCCACGGAGAGCGGAGGCACAGAACGAAACCTTCCAAGCCGCGGTCGAAAACGGCGCGCGAAGGACGCTTCTTGCGCTCCGCGAAGACGTCGAAGAGGTCGCTGCACCAAAGTTGGATGCCCGGGCCGAGCAGGCGACGATTCCGCGCGATCCAGCGCTCGTCGCCGCCCACGCCCCGTCCGACGAGGATGAGCGAGGGCGAAGCCTTGCGGACCGCGGTGAGGATGTCGCCCTCGTCCTGGCGGCGGAACCAGCCCGCGCAACGGCCGACGATGCGGAGGCCGGGGAAGGTATGCCGGAGGTTGCGGTCCGCGGTCTGCAGGCTCTTTCGCCGGCCGCCGAGCAGGTAGAGCGACCTACCCCGTTCTTCCAGGGCGGTAAGCAGCTTCACTACGAAATCGAAGGGCATATAGCGCACGATGGATTTGCCGGTCATGAATCGGACGCCGCTCACGAGGCTCTTGGAGATGGGCAACACCAGGGCGGCGCCGAGTACGTACGCTCGATACTCCCCGTTCCTACGGGCCCGGAGTAGGTCGCGGAGCGATAGGAGGACGACCTGGCGGTCTTCTCCGGCCGCTACGAGCGCGGCCGCTACCTCGGGAATTCTATCGGGAGGCAAAAAATCGAGCGGGACTTTTAAGAAAGTGATTCTCTCGATGCCGGGGAGGACGGGGTTTTGAGCATCCACGAAGCTTTCTCCAAGAGGACCGTCTGGACGGCCGCTATCGCGAACAACGCGGCGGTCTCCGTCCTGAGGACGTTCGCGCCGACGAGCGTGGGCGCGAAGCCCGCGGCCATGAG
>JAEWSV010000048.1 GCA_023398155.1 Spirochaetota bacterium | reverse complement strand
CTATTATGAAGAGAACCTGGACGATTTCGCCGCCTCCCGCGGCGGAACGCTCCCCGCCCGGCTCCACATCGGCGCCTACCCGATCCCGGCCGAGGCCGTCCGAAAGCTCTGCGCCGACGCCGAGCGCGTCATCGTGATCGAGGAAGGCATGCCCCTGGTGGAGGAAAAGCTCCGCGGCATCCTCGCTCCGGGCCTCGTCATCTCCGGGAAATTCGACGGCACGCTGCCGCGCGCCGGAGAGCTCGATCCGGACAAGGTGCGGACCGCCCTCGGCCTCTCCCCGCGTCCCGTCCTTTCCGCCGCGGTTCCGGCCCTTCCCGGACGTCCGCCGCAGCTCTGCCAAGGCTGTCCGCACGCGGACAGCTACGAGACCATCAAGCGGGCGACGGCAGGCCTCGATTCGGTGGCCGTCACTTCCGACATCGGTTGCTACGCCCTCGGCGCCCTGCCTCCGTACGGCGTGCCGGAGACCATCGTCTGCATGGGCGCTTCGGTGAATATGGCCAAGGGCGCCTCGGACGCGGGAATCAAGCATACGATCGGCGTCATCGGCGATTCCACCTTCCTCCACTCGGGGATCACGCCGCTCATCGACGCGATCGCCTCCGATACGCCTATGACCCTCGTGATCCTGGACAATTCCATAGTGGCCATGACCGGCTGCCAGGACACCATGCTCGGCTCCGCCCGGCTCCCCCAGGTCCTCCTCGGACTCGGCGTCGACCCGGACCACCTGCTCGAGCTCGAGGCCAAGAAACCTCTACTGGAGGCGAACGTCGCGGCCCTCCGGAAGGAGATCGAATACCGCGGGCTTTCGGTCGTCATCTTCAGGCGCGAGTGCCTGGAAGCCTTCAAGAAGCGGAAGAAGGCTGAAGCGGCTGCTGCGCGCGGTAAGGCCTCGTGCGACGATCATGACGGAGGCCAAGCGTGAAGCGCGACGTGATCCTTTCAGGGGTGGGAGGGCAGGGCGTCCTCTCCATCGCCGCCATCATCGCCCGGGCGGCGGTTTCCTCGGGCCTCACGGTCCGGCAGTCGGACGTCCACGGCATGGCCCAGCGCGGCGGCGCCGTCCTGGCCCATCTCCGGCTCTCCGACGGAAACATCGCCTCGGACCTCGTGCCTCGCGGCGGCGCCGACCTCGTCCTGTCCATGGAGCCGTTGGAGAGCCTGCGCTACCTCGCCTGGCTCGCCCCGACCGGCGCCCTCGTGACGGCGGCGGAACCCTTCGTCAATATTCCCGATTACCCGGAGACCGAATCGATCTACGCCGCGATACGCGGCCTCCCGCTCTCCCGCATCGTGGCGGCCGAAGCATTGGCCAAGGCTGCCGGGCTGGCCAAGGCCGTCAACATGGTCATGGTCGGGGCTGCTTCCCCCTTCCTGCCGGTACCAGCCGCGGTCTTGGAGGGCACCATCTGCGAGATGTTCGCTTCCAAGGATCCGGACGTCATCCAGGCCAACGTGGCCGCTTTCCGCGCGGGTAGAGCCGCGGCGGAGACGGCGGGCGGGGAGGCGGCGCGATGAGCTTCCAGTATTGGGATAAGGAAATAGAGACCCTGCCGCGGACGGAACTCGAGGCGTACCAGCTCACCTCGCTCAAGGGGGCGGTGAGCCGCGCGCTGAAGACCCCATTCTACGCGGAACGTTTGGCCAAGGTCGGCATCAGCGGCCCGGACGACTTCAAGACCCTCGCGGATATCCGTAAGATACCCTTCACCACAAAGCACGATCTCCGCGAAGCCTTCCCCTACGGCATGCTCGCAGTTCCGAAGGACGAGGTCGTCCGTCTCCACGCGTCGAGCGGCACCACCGGCGTCCCGACGACCATCTACTTCAACAAGAAGGACCTGGCGCGGTGGGCGTCCAATATGGCCCGCTCCATCTACGCCACCGGCTGCACCAAGGCGGACGTGTTCCAGAACATGATCACGTACGGCTTGTTCACCGGCGGACTCGGAATGCACTACGGCGCCGAAGAAGTCGGCATGCTGGTGATACCCGCGGGTCCGGGCAATGCGGCGCGCCAATTCCGCATGATGAAGGATTTCGGCACCACGGTCGTCCACGCGACGCCGAGTTTCCTCCTCCACGTACAGTCCAAGATGGTGGAGGAGGGCGTGGACCGGAAGGAGCTCGTGCTCAAGAAGGCCTTCGCCGGCGCCGAACCCTACTCCGAGGACACGCGGCGCCGCATCGAGAGCCTGCTCGGCATCGACGTGTACAACTCGTACGGCCTCTCCGAGATGAACGGTCCCGGCGTCGCCTTCGAATGCCAGGTCAAGGACGGCATGCACCTATGGGAGGACGGCTACGTCGCGGAGATCGTGGATCCCGAGACCCTGGAGCCGGTTCCGGACGGGACTGTCGGCGAACTCGTGCTCACCATCCTCTGCCGCGAGGCCACGCAGATTCTCCGTTACCGGACGCGCGACCTCACCTCCTTTTATACCGAGCCCTGTCCCTGCGGCCGCACGCACCGGCGCATCCGGCGGATCACCGGCCGCACCGACGACATGCTCATCATCAACGGGGTCAACGTCTTCCCGAGCCAGATCGAGGAAGTCATCATGGCGATCAAGGAAGTCGGCAACAACTATCTCATCGTCGTGGAGAAGGACGGGGCGCTCGCCAAGCTCACCGTGAAGACCGAGGTCGGAAGCGACATCTTCATGGACGATTCCCGTCCCCTCAACGCGCTCAAGGACCGCATCAAGCGCACCCTGCAGGCCTCCATCTCGATCAACCCCCACGTGGAATTGCACGAACCGGGCGCGCTGCCCGTTTCCGAAGGCAAGGCCGTCCGCGTCCGCGACACCCGACCCAAGGACGTTTAGGAGCACCTATGATTTTCAATCCCGAGTACGAATCGATGGAGATGGGGGCCCGCGAGGCGCTGCAGTTCGCGCGGCTCAAGAACCTCGTTTCCAAGCTGTACGAGAAGGTCCCCTTCTACCGGGCCAAGCTGGACGCCGCGGGCGTGAAACCCCGCGACATCCGCCGCCTCGCGGACATCGCCCTCCTCCCGTTCACGACGAAGGACGACCTGCGCGAGACCTATCCCTACGGCCTCCTCGCCTGTCCCGAGGCGGAGATCGAGGAGATCCACATGTCGAGCGGCACCACCGGCATACCCGTGGTGGACGCCTACACGCGGAAGGACGTGGAAGCTTGGGGCGAGGCCATGGCGCGCACCCTGGCCGGGGCGGGAGGTACGCGCAACGACACCGTGCAGAACTGCTACGGCTACGGCCTCTTCACTGGAGGTCTGGGGACCCACTATGGAGCAAAGACCCTCGGCGCCAACATCATCCCCATGTCCTCGGGCAATACCCAGAAGCAGCTCATGGTGATGAAATCCTTCGGATCGACCATCCTGACCTGCACGCCTTCCTACGCGCTCTTCATGGCCGAGGAGGCCGGCGAGACCGGCTACGACCTGCGGTCCATGAAACTCAAGGCCGGCTGCTTCGGCGCCGAGCCCTGGAGCGAGAACATGCGCAAGGAGATCGAGAAGAAGTACGGCATCGACGCCTACGACATCTACGGCCTCACCGAGATCACCGGCCCCGGCGTCGCCTTCGAGTGCGAGGCGAAGGACGGCCTCCACGTCAATGAGGACCTCTTCTACCCGGAAATTATCGATCCTGAAACCGGGAAGCCCCTTCCCCACGGCGAGAAGGGCGAACTCGTCTTCACCACCCTCACGAAGGAAGGGACGCCCTTGCTCCGCTACCGAACGCGGGACGTCACCTTCCTCCGCAAAGAAGCCTGTTCGTGCGGCCGCACGACCGTAAAGATGAACCGGCTCTTCGGCAGGACCGACGACATGCTCATCATCCGCGGCGTCAACGTTTTCCCGAGCCAGATCGAGAACGCGCTCATCGAGATCGAAGGGACCGACCCGCACTACCTCATCATCGTAGACCGCGGCCCGACGCACCTGGACGACGTCGAGCTCCAGGTCGAGGTCAAGAAAGAGCTTTTCTCCGACGAGACGAAGGGCCTTGAAGTCCTCCGCTCGCGGATAGAGAACGTCATGAAATCCAAGCTCGGCATAGCCCTCAAGGTCAAGCTCGTGGAGCCGAAGACCATCGAACGCTCGGTCGGCAAGGCCAAGCGCGTCATCGACAAGCGCAAGATCTGAGTCGCGGACGAAAAGGAGCATACCATGCAGATCAAGCAGATTTCGATTTTCCTGGAAAACAACGCCGGCCGTCTCGCCGAGGTCACGAAGGTCATCGCCGCGGCGGGAGTCAACATCCGCGCCATCTCCATCGCCGACACGGCCGACTTCGGCATCCTGCGGGTGATCGTTGACAAGCCGGAATCGACCATGGCCGCGCTTGCCGCGGCCGGCTTCACCGCGCGCATGACCGACGTCTTGGCCGTGGAGATTCCCGACGAGCCGGGCAGCCTCGCGAGGATCATGGAACTCTTCAAGGCGACGGGCGTCAACATCGAGTACCTGTATGCGTCACTGGAAGGCTGCGCCGAGAAGGCCGTGGTCATCTTCAAGGTGGAGGACCTGGAGCACGGGCTTAAGATCGTCCGCGACAACGGGCTCTCGACGCTGGAAAAGTTCTAGTCGGATCGGGCCGCGGGCGCCGCGAGGCGCAGCGGCCTTTTTTCGTGGGCGAGACCGACCGAACGGTCGGGAAATTAAAAAGGAAGCCGACCGATGAGTCGGAGCGTTGCATGAAAGAACCGTTTTATAAGCTGGACGAGGAGAAACGGCGGCGGGTGGAAGAAGCCTCCCTGGAAGAATTCGGCCAATACGGATATGAGCGGGGCTCGACGGACCGCATCATCCGCCGCAGCGGCATCTCCAAGGGCGGCCTCTACGAGTACATCGAGTCCAAGGAGGCTCTCTTCATCCACGTCGTCTCCCGCTCCTTCGGCGCCCTCTACGACCACATCGGGTCCCGGCTCAGGTCGCGCGGCGTGACCGACGCCGATCCCCTCATCCTCGTCCGCGCCGCTTCCGAGGCCGCTTTGGATTTCTACCTGGATAACCCCGCCG
>JAEWSV010000033.1 GCA_023398155.1 Spirochaetota bacterium | reverse complement strand
TTTCAGTCGATTTATCAAAGTAAAGGACTGCACCTATTGTAGGGAAACCGACGATGGGAGATTTCTTCGTTTAAACACTATTTTTAGAGGTGCCCTTGGGATAAAAGAAGAAGTCCTCCACTTTGATATTGACGTCGATGGACCTTGAGGAATTGATGCTCAAACGGGCATCATTACAACCGCGAAGAAGGATTCGTCCAGATGAAAGAATTCACGTTTCTTACCTCTCCCCGCATCGCCGACTCTGAACTGAACAAACTATTTTCTTCCGCTTGGGATACTCACACGGATACGGATTTCTCTTACTTGGACACCAATAGCCTTGGATATATTTGTGTTTATGATGCAGATCTTCTCATAGGCTTCATAAATGTCGCATGGAATGGAGACAGACATGCTTTTATACTAGACACGACCGTAAGAAAGGAATATCAGAAGCAAGGATTAGGCAAAAAACTTGTTCAACGCGCATTGGCGTTAGCTAAAAGCAACAAGGTCGAATGGGTCCATGTCGATTTTGAACCTCAGTATGAACATTTCTACCGATCATGCGGATTTACCGCTTGTCCGGCGGGACTTATTAACCTCTACGATGATGATCGCTGATACGGAGCATAGTTACTCAACGGTGAAGCCGCACCGTTGAGTATCGGAGATCAGACGATTACCATCACTGCCGCGGAACCTGGTAGATTCTGCCGGTTCGTGATGCGGAGTAGCGGTCTTCCCGCGCCTACCCTTCGACTTCCACCTGGAAGCCGCCGTAGGCCATCCGCGTCATGTCGAAGGGCATGACAAAGTCTTTGTATTCCTCCGCCATTTCTCCCATCTCCTTCATCACCTTGGCGTTCACCTCGTCGCGGTGTTCTTTGGATTTGAAGACGATGAAGGAAAACCATACGTTCTCGCCGGCCCGGGCTCCGGCCATATCGGTAAACGCGCGGGCTTTCTCGCCGCCCATTTCCTGGGGAGCCAGGTCGTCGCCGCGGCATTCGTAATACGCGAGAGCTCCATGCTTCATCCAGGAATCGCGGCCGCCTTCCGCCATCTTGCGGTACTCTTCGCTCTTATCTTTAGGGATCACGAGCACGAATCCATCCACGTACTTCGCCATTCCGTAGTTCCCCCTTCCGGAAAAGATATATATTACCATTATACTCATAGTACGGTCGGCGAGCAACACGCTTTGGAGTCAGGCATACCGTATGCCGTACCTATCTCTTCCCGAACGGAGGACCCCATGGGACTTTTAACCTTCAGCCTCAACCTCACCCTGGACGGTTGCGTGGACCACCGGGAGGGAATAGCCGACGACGAGACGCACGCCTTCTTCACCCGCCTCCTGGACGAGAACGGGGCGATGCTGTGGGGCCGCGTCACCTACGAGATGATGGAAAGCTACTGGCCGGCGGTCGCCCGCGGCGACGTGGAAGCGCCGCAAGCGATACGCGAGTGGGCTATCATGCTGGATGCCAAGCCGAAGTACGTGGTGTCGTCCACCCGAGCGGACTTCCCGTGGAACAACAGCCGCCGCATCGCCGGCGACCTCGCCGCGGGCGTGCGGAAGCTCAAGGACGAGACTCCGGCCGGCGTGCTCCTCGGTAGCGGCAAGCTCGCGATCGAGCTGGACCGGTTGGATCTGATCGACGAATACCTGTTCCTCGTCCACCCCAGGATCGCCGGCCACGGCCCGACCCTGTACCAGGACGGGCTACCCGCCGCGCGACGGCTCGAGTTGGTGTCGGCGAAGCCGCTCCAGTGCGGCGCGGTCGCCATGCGCTATAGGCGCGCGCGTTGAATCGGGGAACCCCAGGGGGACGGAGCGCCGCCGCGCACATCATCGTCGCGGCGCTCGTCGTCCCCGCGCCGTACGGCCGCCATACGCGGAGCGGCTTCGGCCGCATGATACCCAACCGCTCGGGCCGGATCGCGATGGAAGCGGTCCGCGATTCCTGGCCGGGCTCCTGCTCTTCATCGGCGGCATGGCCGTCGACGATCGGGCCGACAATATCCTGCTCGGCGAAATAATCGAGCGGGCCGGAAGGCGATCATGCCCGGCGTTTTCTGAACGCGGCTCCGACGGGATCGGATGGGCCGTGCGGATGCCGGCGTTCGCCCCGTCGCGCCGGCTTCAACAACCGCCCCGTTTCGTGGTTATGTGGGGCAACGACTGTTATAGGGGATCGAAGGAATGGACGTCGGAAGCTCGATACATTTTGGCGGTTACCCATGGAAAGTCCTCGACGTCAAAGACGGCAGGATGCTGCTCTTGGCCGAGGGGATCCTGGAACAGCGCGATTACCATGATGCGAAAGAGGAGATCACCTGGGAGGGATCCGAGATCCGGCAGTACTTGAATACCGGCTTCCTCGAACGCTTCCGCGCTTCCGACAGGGAGCGGATCGCGACGACGCGGAACAAGAACGCGGACAACCCGTGGTACGGAAGCCGCGGCGGGGAGGATACCGTCGACCGGGTTTTCCTGTTGTCGCTGGACGAGGTCGTCAGGGCTTATTTCGGCGATAGTAGCCGGCTCCTGGACAATCCGAAGCCGAACCAACGGTATTGGTTCGACCGCAAAGACGAGAACAACGCGAAAAGAAAAGCGCTCTTCTTCGAATCGCCCTGGTGGTGGTGGACGCGGACTCCGGGCAAGAACAACAAGGTCGCCGTCTACGTCCATGGAGACGGGAACATCGGGATCCAAGGGAACGGCATATCGAAAACGTCCTTCAATACGCTGCACTACCGCACGAAGAGCAACGAAGGCGGCGTCAGACCGGCCATGTGGGTACGAACCTGAATCGATACGGGATCGCGCACCCGTATCGGGGCAGCGACGGGACGCGGACTCCGAGAGCCTTCATAAACTTTACCGGCGGGATCGATGGGCGTATACTGGGAATCGCGCTTCGCCGATGAATCCGCCACCGCGGCTGGAGGATGAATGGACACACTATTCCCGATCATGTTCTTTATCGCCCTTTTCAGCCTATCCGGTTTGGTCACCGTTTCCCTACTGTTGCTCAGCCTCCGGAAACTTGGATCCACCATCAAGAATTACGCGTCGTTGTTCACCGGAATAGACCTGATACTCGTCTATTTCTTCATAGACCACGTATACGCCAAGTACGCTTGCTTGGTCGTGGGCCTGTTCGTTTCGATCTTCTCGCTCGTCAAAATAATCCGCAAGATGGACTAGGTAACTCTCCAGTCCTTGCGCCCGCGCCGGAGCTCGCATAGACGAAGGATGGGACGATCCGGCCGTAGGAGCCGGACCAACGTATACGGCACTCCGGCAAACCCGGGTCGGCTCGATATCATGCTATTCATCTATTTCCCCGTCTCGTCTTTCGCCAAGATGAGAGCGGACCCGGGGCTGTACTACGTATTCTTCGTGAGCGCTTCTATTATCGCCATCGGCTTCATCCTCTCCCTCGCGGTACTCAGGCGGATCTTCGCCTACTACCTATCGGGCTTGCTGATCACGCTGTTTTTCATCGTCTTCAAGGCCCTGCCCGCCGTAGGCGGATTCGATAAGGATGGCCGCACCATCGTTTTCCTCTTCGTCGTGCTCTTCACCGCTACCGCCTTCGTCACCCTCCTGCTATTCGACTTGAACGCCGCGCTCGTCGCCATGGCGATGTCCGAGGCCAGGGCCAACAAGGAGCACGCCGAGGGTTTGAATTCCATCGTGTCCTCCGTTAAGGGAGCGCTCGAGACCGGAAAGGAACTCGTCGCGGCCGCCGGCGAAGGCCGATCAAGATCGACCGAGATCCGTTCGCGGCTCGATTCGCTGCAGGCGAGCGCGCGCACGCTGGAAGAGCGTGCCGCCGCCGTGGACGCGGCCAGCGCCGACGCGCTTACGTTCTTCCAGCTCAGCGGTCATGGAG
>JAEWSV010000025.1 GCA_023398155.1 Spirochaetota bacterium | reverse complement strand
GGGCGGCGGAGACGGCTTGTCGAGCGGCGACGGAAAGACCCGCGGCCAGGACGAGGTGGCCGGGGAAATTGCCCGAGGATCCGACTTCGAGCTCGGCGAGCATCCGGCCGCCGGACACGAGGCGGACCTTCACCAACGAAAGCTCGTCAGAAAGCAGAACGGGGCACTCGAGCCGCGTCCAGCCGAGGGAGGGAAAGGACTCGATGCCCGTCTCGGCGCCATCCGCGTCCACCCTGATGACCTGGATGGAGGAGGATCGGGGAGCTTCCGCGCAACGTATCCAGAGCGGCGCCCATCTTCCCGGCGCCACGTAACCGCCGAAACCGATGCTCGCTTCCAGGACCGAGACCGCGGCCGCTTCGCCTGCGCAGAGCGCGAGGAACAGCGAGAGGACCAGGATCGCGTTCGGCCTGACGAGTACGGACATCGGACTTCCCCCTTGTCTCGATGATCGCATCCGTCCTGCTCGCCGTGAAGTTACGGGAGTATCGATTTATACCGGTTTTTTTCGTGACAATTGTACCGGGTCGACGAAGAGCGAAGGCATCTTTCCGCTCAGCTTGAGGAACTCGAGCCGGTCCTTGACTTCCAGCTTGAAATAAATGGAGCTGATATAGTTGCGGACCGTCTGCTCAGAAAGGCCGATGCGGGCGGCGATCTCGCGGTTCCCGTAGGAACGGGCCATGAGGCGCGCGACATCCAGCTCCCTGCGGCTCAAGGCCTCCAGCATGGCATCGGGATTATCGGCCTTCGATTTACCCCGGCCGGACTTCGGCGCGAGGAGGGAAACGAGCCGCCCGGAGAACAGGGCGGAGCCGCGGTACACCGCGCGTATCGCCTCCAGGAGTTCTTCGGTGCCGACGCTTTTGAGCAGGTACCCCTTCGCGCCTCGTTCGAGCGATTCCCGAAGGTACTCCTCGTCGGGGAAGGTGCTCAGCATGATGACCTTGGTATCGGGCAAGCGCTCCATGATGAGGCGGACGGCGTCCGTTCCGTTCATCTCCGGCATGCGCACGTCCATGAGCACCACGTCGGGCGCGAGCTCCTCGGCCATGGTCACCGCCCGGGAGCCGTCCGGCGCCACGCCGAGCACTTCCATGTCGAGAGCCGTGCCCGTGATTACGTACCGGAGGCTTTCCACGAAGAGTTGCTGATCGTCGACGAGGAGCAGGCCGATTTTCTTGTCGCTCATGTCGCCTCTTCCCGGGACGTCTTCTCCGCGGCGCTCGGATCATCCGCCGGAGGAGCCAGGGGCAGCCGCATCTCGATGGAGAATCCTCCCGCCGTCGAAGCATACGCGAGCTCCCCGCCCAGCTTCTCTATCCGTTCCCGCATACCCGCGATGCCGATGCCCTCATGCACGGTTTTCGCGCCGGCCCCGTTGTCCCGCACCGTGACCCGCAGCCCACCCTCGGCTGCAGCGAAGTCGACGCTGATCCACGTCGCGCCCCCGTGGCTCACCGCGTTGAGCATACCTTCCTGCACGAAGTGGCTCACCGCGAAGGCCGCCTCTCCGCTCAACCGCCAATCGAAGGAACCGAAATCGATATGCACCTCGGCTCCGGTCGCGGCCTCGAAGGAGCGGATCACCCGCGCCAGCGCGCCGGGTCCCGCTACGCTGCGGATCTCCCGTTGCCGCAGCTCGCCTAACGCGGAGCGCACCTGCTCGTGCGCCCGCTCGGCGTCGTTCTTGGCCGCGTCCAGGTACGGCTTCACGCGGGAGGGCTCCCGGTCGCACATCAGGACGGCCGCGCGCAGGGTCATGATGGTGTTCGTCAGGGCGTAGCCGACGATGTCGTGGATGTCCCGGGTGATGCGCAGCCGCTCCTTGAGCGCCGACTTTTCTTCCAGGCCCGCGTTGTAATCCTGATAGGACAGGTTGAGCCGCGTCACCGTACGGAGGGATTCGGCCATCCGATCCAGCTCCGCGCGGAAAGCGGCGAGGGATGAGAAGGAGAAGGAGACGAAGAGCGGCGCTACCGCGAGGAGGAGCACGTCCCGGAAGGAAGCCGCCCTCTGGCCGAGCGCGGCGGGCGCGAAGATCCCGAGCCGTATGACGAGGAAGGCGGCGAGGAGTCCCATAGACGCGAACGCGCCGCGGGGAAAGGGCAGGTAGAGGGAAATCGGCGCCGCCAGGTACATCGCGAAGACGATGGCCGAAACGGAGCTCACCGGAAAATAAAGCTCGAAGATGAGGCATGCGACCGCGGCGAAACCGATCGGCAACCGTAATAGTTCTGACCGCCGGAGAATGTGGGCCGCGACCAGGCATGCGGAAAGGATCGCGACGGCCGCGATGAAGAAGCTCAAATCGGCTCCCGTCACGCAGATACCGCCGACCCCCGACACCTCCGCGGCCGCGAGGCTCGCTCCCAAAACGAGCGACGCCGTCAAGACGGCGAGCGAAAGCCTGCCTCCGTCGAAGCTTTTCACGAGAGACCCGAGGGCTTTCACGTCGGTTCTTGACCGCATCGAGCCATTATACGACGGAGGCCCCGGAGGGCAATAGGGCCGCTCCGCGCCGGTCATGGGAGGCGATACGGCTCAACCGGAGGCGCTAGCGTAAGCCGTTACGCATGATCTCCTCGGATCTCCTTGAGTCCGGAGTCCAGTTCGGTCACGCGGCCGAGGCTCTCCTCTCCGATCGCGGCCGCCTTCTCCACCGCGGTCTCCATGACGGCGAACGCCGCCAGCATCGCTTCGGTCTCTGACGAAAGTTCGGCCGCGAAATCTTTGGCGGCGGCGGCGCTGAGCGCCCCAGCCCGGAGTCCTTCGGCGACGCCGAGTACGGAGTCGCTGGCCTCGCGCGCGTAGCCCTGTAGCGCGCCGGTGGCGTTCCGGAGTCCGGCCGCCGCGGTCCCGATCTTTCCGAGGCCGTCGAGCATGCTTTCCAGCGCGACGACCGTCGACTTGACGTCGGCGATCATCGAATCTATGCCCGCGGCAAATCGGCCCATATACTCGGCTTGCGTCGCGACGGTCGCCTCGTTGGCGCGCACCGCTTCATCGATCCGCTTCGTGCCGTCGTGGGTGTTATGGGAAAGCTTGCGGATCTCTCCGGATATAACCGCGAACCCCCTGCCTTGCGCGCCCGAATGCGCGGCCTCTATCGAAGCGTTCATTGCGAGGAGGTTCGTTATCTCCGAAATATCGAGGATACC
>JAEWSV010000015.1 GCA_023398155.1 Spirochaetota bacterium | reverse complement strand
GGATATCGGGCATGGTCATGAGCCAACGGCTCACGATGACCTTCTGCTGGTTGCCGCCCGAAAGGTTCTGGATCTCGGTGCCCATAGAGGGCGTCTTGGTGCGCAGGGCTGCGTTGAGCTTGACGCTCTCCTTCTCGATGCGGCGGTGCGCGAGGAGCTTGGCCGCGTTTCGGTACCGAGCAAGGGAAGCGATGGCCGTGTTGACCGTGACCGAAAGGAGGGGGAAGATGCCGGAGCCGCGCCGGTCTTCGGTGATGAGGCCGATGCCGTGCTTGATGGCGTCCTCGGGCGAATCGATGCGGACCTCTGTCCCGTTCACGGAGATGCGCCCCGCGGAGACGGCCCGGAGGCCGAAGATGGCTTCCACGAATTCGGTGCGCTGGGCGCCGACGAGGCCGCCGATGCCGAGGATCTCGCCTTCGCGGAGCGTGAGGCTCACGTCCTTGAAGGAGCGCGGGTTCGTGGCGGTGAGCCCTTCGACTTGGAGCCGGATCTTGCCGGGCACCGACTCCACGGGCGGGAAGCGGTGCGTGGTATCGCGGCCGACCATGAGGCGGATGAGGGCGTCCTCGTCGAGCTCGGAGGCCCGGTGCGTGGCGATCATGCGGCCGTCCCGCATGACCGAGACTTCGTCGGCGATGCGGAAGATCTCGCTCATCTTATGGGAGATGTATATGACGGCGACGCCGCTTGAGCGGAGGTCGCGGATGATCTTGAATAGGTGCTCGGTCTCGTTCTCGGTGAGGGAGGAGGTGGGCTCGTCCATCACCACCACGCGCGCGCCGTACGAGACGGCTTTGGCGATTTCGCAGGCCTGCTGCTTGGAGATGGAGAGGCTGCCCATGCGGGCCGCCGGATCGATATCCATTTCCACCCGCTTCATGAGGGCGAGCGTATCCTCGTGCATCTTACGGTGGTTGAGCAGATGCAGGGGGCCGATGGAGATGACGGGCTCGCGGCCGAGCCACACGTTCTCGCGGACGCTCCGCTCGCTCACGTTGGAAAGTTCCTGATGGATCATGGAGACGCCCGCGACGAGGGCGTCCTTGGCGCTGTGGAATTTGACCCGTTTGCCGGCGAGGACGATGTCGCCTCCGTCCTCGTGGTAGATGCCGAAGAGGCATTTCATCAGCGTCGATTTGCCGGCGCCGTTCTCTCCCATGAGCGCGTGGACCGTACCGGGCCTGACGCGGAGGGAGACGCCGTCCAAGGCGAGGACGCCGGGGAAGCGCTTGGTGATATCGGTCATCTCAAGGATGTACTCGTTGTCCATCGTATCCTCTACTCTTCTATGTTCGGAAAAGGGCGGACCCGCGACGCGGACCCGCCCTGCGGAGGAACAGTATAGCCCTTTTTTACTTCATGAAGGACTTGTAGTTGTCCTTGGTGACGGCCTTGAAGGGAACGAGGTAGCACTGGGCCACGATCGCCGCGTCGTTGGCCGGCGCTTCATCGGTCGGAGCGGTGATGGCCTTGAGGCCCCAGGCGACGGAACCGATGGCGCTTCCCTTGGTGGCCATGGTGTACGCCAGGTCGAAGGCGGTGGAGGACTGGCCGACGGAGTCCTGGAGGACGGTGGCCAAGAGCTTATTCTCCGCCATGGACTTGACGGCGACCTGGGTGGCGTCTACGCCGAGGACCGGCACGCGGAGGACCGTTCCGTCCCCGTCCACGTCCTTGGAAGGATCGGCAGGATCGTCGGTGTACTTGTTGGTCAGCAGGGACTCGACGGCGCCGAGGGCCATGCCGTCGTTGTTCGTGATGACGATATTGAACTTGTCGCGGTACGCGGCGATCCAGGCGTCCATCTTCTGCTGGGCCTCGTCCGGCTTCCAGTTGGCGGTGTCCTGGGCGATGACGTTGACGGTGTAGCCCTTGGCCTTGAGACCCGCGAGGACCGCGTCGGTGCGGTACTTCTGGGCCGGGTGTCCGAGCTGGCCGAGGAGCATGAGGGTGTTGATGGTCTTGCCGGCCGCGAGCTTGCCGGGGTTCTTCTTGAAGTAGTCGTCGATGATGTCGGCCTGGATAGCGCCGGCGACGGACTCGGGGGAGGAAGCCAGGAAGAAGTTCGGGCCGACCTTAAGCGCCGCGACGGAGGGCTGGATGTTGGAGAACGCGGCTCCGCCGCCCTTGGCCTGGATGGCCTTGGCCATCTGCTCGGTGACTTCGGTCTGGGTCGGGACGATGACGAAGTACTTCACGCCCTGGGTCAGGAGGAGGTTGAGCTGGTCGAGCTGGTTCGCCTGGTCGTTGCGGGCATCCAGGAGCTTGAGCTCGACGCCCTTCTCGGTGGCGATCTTCTGGAGGTTATCGGCATAGTCGCGGACGAACTGCTCGTCCAGGTTGCGGATGAGGGCGCCGATGACGACCTTGCCGCTGCCGGCGGACTGCTGTCCGGCCGCGAAGGCGAACGAGCCGGCGATGAGGAGAACGACGAAAACAGCCAGTGCTTTCTTCATAACACACGCTCCTTTGAAAACGGTTCGGACTCGCGTTACGGATCCGGCGGACCCTTCGTTAGTCCGTTCTCAGTGTCCCCCCGTTTCCCCGAACGCGTAATCGAGGATTGCGTACAAGAGGTAGAAAATTGTGCACTCGCGGGAAAAATACGGCATGCGTCCTCGGATTACCGAAGCGCGGCGGAAAACCGCGGAAGATAACGCCCGGTGCGCGCCATGTATTCCCGGTATTCATCGCCGAATCGATCGATCATCATGCGCTCCTCTTTCGGGGTACGGATGACCATGGCGTGGATGAAGCCCGCTATCCCCGTCAGGCCGATGAACCAATCGGCCGAGAGGAGAAGGTACCCGATCCAGAGTATCACGAACGATACGTACATGGGATGCCGGACCCACCGATACGGACCGCGGACCACGAGCGACTGTCCCTCGGCGATGGTGAGCGTAGTGCTGAAGTTCCGCCCGAGGGCCCTGAGCACGCTCCGGAAGAGCGCGAGCGCCGCCAGGCAGAGCAGGAAGCCCGCGCCGCGCAGGAAAGCCGGCACCGGAAACGCCGCCCAGCCCATCAGGTCCGCGTCGACGCAGTAGACCGCCATGCCCGCGAGGCTCGAGCCGAGCAGGAGGAAGCGCGGGGCGGCGATCGCAGCCCCTTCTTTCCGGCCGTAGAACTTGTCCCGGCTGATGCCCACGCGAATAAGGTTCGCGAGCCAAAGGCCGGCGAACGAGAGCGCGGCGACGATGAAAAGCGCGTGAAAAAGGTCCTCGCCGATCATGATATCCCTCCGCATACTTGCCGCATCTTCATGGGAAGAAGCATCCATCGGTACAGGTACCGTTCTTTCTTCCGTTTCCCGATCATCCCGATGATTTCCTCCGCGGCTTTCTCGGGATCGATCATCATGAACGGAGGAAACGGCTTTCCTCCCTCGGCCGCCTTGTTGAACGACGTGCGCAGGAGCCCCGGCAAGAATAAGCCGACGCGGATACCGTACTTGGATAGTTCCCTCCGGACGCCGGAGGTAAAGCGCGCGGTCCAGGTCTTGGTGAGCGCGTAAAGATAGTTGTCGACGAAGGAGACCTCTCCCGCTAAAGACCCGACGTTCACGACGTACGCCGAATCGGATCGCTTGAGCAGGGGGAGCAAGGCCTTGACGCAGTAGAAAGGCCCCAAGCAATTCACCGCGCATTGCCTCCGCATTTCCTCGCAGGACATATCCTCAAACGTCTTATGGATACCCACGCCCGCGTTGTTGACGAGCACGTCCACTCGCGGATACCGGTTTCCGATCGCTTCGGCCGCCCTGCCCACGGCCGCGTCATCCGCGAGGTCGCAGACGACGATGAAGGGGCGTTTCCCCGACAGCCGTTCCGCCTCGGCTTGGACCTCCCTCAGCAAATTCCCGCTTCGCGCGAGGAGCGCCAGGTCCGCGCCGCGCGTACACAATTTCAGCGCGAGAACCTTGCCGAGCCCCATGGAAGCGCCGGTGATCACCACGGTCTTCTTCGAAAGATTCATACTCATCGCTTTCCGCCTCCTGTCCGGATTCCGTCTTCGGAATCCGAGACCAATGTAGCCGGCGGAAGCCCATCCATTCATTGACGTAGGATAAGATCGCTCGCGGAACCGTATCGGATTCGGCAGCGAAGAAGGGGCATCAAAGGCTCGCGCGGATCCTGCTCAGGGATTCGGGGGTGATGCCGAGGTAGGAGGCGATGTGGTATTGGGTCAACCGGGCGGAGAGGTTCGGGTAATCGAGCATGAACTGCGAATACCGCTCCGCGGCGTTCATGAGCATCAATTCCGACTCCCTCTTGTGGCTTAACACCACCAGCATTTCGGATAATTTTCCGGCGATCGTCCGCCAACACTCATGCCGGTCCAGGAGATGGACATACGCATCGTAGTCGATGGCCAGGAGCTTCGTTTCTTCCAGCGCTTGTATGTAGATTCTCGATCGTTCTCTTCGGAGAAAAGCGTTGTAATTTACGGCGAGGCTTCTCTCTACGCAAAAATGCTTGTTTACTTCGGCGCCGGCTTCGGTGACGTAGAACAGGCGCATCAAGCCCGAAACCACGTATCCGATCCGATCCGGGACTTCGCCCGCCCGCAAGAAAAAAGCATTCTTCTCCACCGACATCGTCTTTTTGAGCTTGAAGAACTCTTGGAGCTCCCCGCGCGGAATTCCTTTCGGAAAGCGCATGGAGGCGATGAGTTCTTGGAAATAGTCTCCCTTCCCGGTCATCCGTCTCCCTCTACCCGCGCCCGTACGGTTCGATTATACCCCGGCGCTACCGTTCGGCGCTTCTCCGGCTGGGCAATTGGGGAGTTTGCATTTCTCTTGACCACCGGAAGGCGGCTCCGGTATGTTCGACCGGTAGTCGTTACGTTTTTACCGGTTCGGGGCGAAAGGCCCGGGCCGCGGCGCGGACATCGATTCCGGCCGTGGGCTTTCCGGTCGACCGTACGACGTACGGGGTTTCATATGGACAAATCCGAACGGATGGGCTCCGCGCCCATCGGCAAACTCCTCTGGGAGTTCTCCATCCCCGCGACCGCTTCCATGCTCGTCGCCGCGCTTTACTCGCTCACCGACCGCGTCTTCGTCGGCCGAGGGGTCGGCGTAGACGGCATCGCGGCCGCGACCGCCGCCTTTCCCTTCATGGTCGTCGGCATGGCCGTCGGCCTTCTCTTCTCCGTCGGCGCGCGCAGCGTCGCTTCCGTCGCCCTCGGAGCGGGGAAAACCGATCGCGCGCGCGCCGCAGTCTCGGTCGGAACGGGCGTCGCATTCCTCGCCACGGCCGCGACCTCCCTCGTCATTTGGCTCTTCGCGCGGCCCCTACTGTCCCTGTTCGGCGCCGGAGCGGCCATCGCCGAGGACGCGCGGGTCTTCCTCGGCATCCTCCTCCTCGGGCTTCCCCTCCAATCCGCCGCCATGGCGGCCTCCGCCTCCTTACAAGTCGAGGGTCGGCCGCGGACCGCCTTCGCCGTCAGCCTCGCGGGAACCGCCCTCAACCTCGCGCTGGACCCGCTTTTCATTTTCGGCTTCCGTTGGGGACTCGCCGGGGCGGCGCTCGCCACGGTGATTTCCCAAGTCGCGTCCCTGATCCTCACGCTCATGGCGGTGCAAGGAAAACGGAGCGCGCTCAAGATTCAAGCCTCGCGGCTCTTCCCCACTGCAGCCGCGGTCGCCGCCGACGATACGGCCACTCCGGCCGACCTCGTCGTCCAGGAAAGCGCCATCGGCCTCCCCGTCTTCCTCGTGCACCTGGCCACCGTAGCCGTCCTCCTCGCGGCGAACGGCGCCATCCGCCCGTACGGCGGCGACCTCGCCCTGGCGGTCATCGGCGTGATCAACACGGTCAGCATGGTCGTGAGCTATCCGCTCTGGGGCATCACGAACGGCGCCCAACCGCTCTTCGGGTACAATTACGGCGCCCGGAATTGGAATCGGCTACGGAAATTGTCCCTCTTGGTCCTTTTCTGGACTTTCGTCTTCGCCGCGGCGGCCGAGGCCGTCGTCGTCCTGGCCCCCGAGTCCATCGTCGGTCTCTTCAGCGACGACGCGGCCCTCGCCGAGCTCGGCGTGCGCGCGCTCCGGATCTTCATGATCGCCTTCGCCGTCTTCCCCGTCGGCCTCCTGCCGATGACGTATTTCCAGGCGACGGGCCGCGCCCTCCCCTCCGGCGTACTCATGCTCTCGCGCAACGCGGTGATGTTCCTCGGCATACTCATCCTCCCTCGCTGGTTCGGCCTCGACGGCGTCTGCTTGGCCGGCCCTGCGGCCGACCTCGCTACCGCGGCGATCGGCATCGCGTACCTGGGCAGGATGCGGTCGGAAATCCGCGCCGGGACGCGGCAGGGCGAGCGGGACGTTTCCGCGGCCGCCTAGGCCATGGTGACAGGGCGCCGCGGCTCTCCTATACTCTTTCGTATGGCGAACCCCGGCGTTCCGCTCGCTACCCTCAGGCGCCTTCCCTTTTACCTCCGCGTACTCCGCGAACGCGAAGGCAAAGGCGACCTCTGGCTATCCTCGGAGGCTTTGGCCAAGCGGCTCGGACTCGGCGCCATCCAAGTCCGTAAAGACCTCGGCTCCATCGGTGCCGAGGGAAAGGCCAAGTTCGGATTCCCCGTCGCGGAGACGACGCGGATCGTGACGCGGTTCCTGGACACGGAAGCCTTTGCCGAAGTTTGCCTAATCGGCGCCGCCGAGCTCGGCGCCGCCGTGCTCGCCGACGAGAACATCGCGCTGCACGGTTTCAAGGTCGTCGCGGTTTTCGAGAGCGATCCGGTGCTCATCGGCTCGCTCCTCATGGGCCACCGCGTACTCCCCGTTTCCAAGCTGAGCGATTCATGCAGGCGTAGGGGCGTGAAGATCGGCATCCTCGCGGAGAGCGCGGGCGGCGTACGGGCGGCCGCCGACGCCATCGCCCGGTCGGAGCTGGAGGGCATCCTCGACGTGACCGGCTTCGCCTTCCCTCTCCCCGACCGGCTCGTAGTGGTGCGGGAAGACTTCGGCTCGCGGCTCGCCGCCCTGGCGGGAGAGCTCGGCGGCAGGCGAACCGCAGTGTCCTGAAGATTCGGGAAAGCCGCCGCCGCCCGCGGCATAGCGCGCGGGGCGCGGCCTGCGGGCCGCGAATCTACCGGGGCGCTACTTCGGCGGGGAACAAGAGGCGCTGGTTCTCTTCCTCGTAGAGGTTCGATTTCTCCACCACGTTGGAACCGGTGTCCAGATAGCCGTCCTTGCGCACGCCGCGCAGGAGGTCCAGGGCGGCCTGGACGGCCAAGTAGCCCATGTTGAAGGGTTTCTGGACCACGGTCGCGGCCATGAGGCCGTCCTCGATATACGCGACGACCTCGTTGGAGCTGTCGAAGCCGAGCAGGAGCAGCTCCCCCGCGCGGTCCGACTCGGCTACGGCTCGGGCGGCGCCGAGGGTCGTCGGCAGGTTGAGCGTGACGAGGGCGCGGATATCCTTGCGCCGAGAGAGGAGGTCGCGGGTGAGCTCGTAGGCCCGCTCCTGCTCGGACTCGGAGTAGAGGGTCTCCACGATGCGGAGCGCGTCGACGACGGCGGTGCGGAATCCGCGCTCCCGTTCGATGGCGGTGGAGCTCGTCGCGACGTACGACATGAGGGCGATGGGGGCGTCCTTCGGAAGGCGCGCTTCGGCGACCGCGCCGAGCTTGGAGCCCGCGAGGAGGTTGTCCGTTCCGATGCGGATCTGCGCGTGGTCGCTGGAGAGGAAAGAATCCATGCCGACGAGCGGAATCCCGCGCTTCCGCACTTCCTCGGCGAAGGGGATGAGGCGCCGTACGTCAGCGGCCGCGAGCACCACGGCATCGGGCTTGCGCTCCAAGGCCTGGAAGGCCAGGCTGATCTGCCCCTCGATGTCGCTCTCCTTCTCGGCGGCTACGATCTCGTAGTCCACGCCCAAGTCGCGGGCGGCCGAAACGACGCCCTCGCGGAGCGACCTCCAAAAGAAATTCGTCGCCACTTCTTGGGTCTTGATGATGATCGCGATGCGGTACCG
>JAEWSV010000011.1 GCA_023398155.1 Spirochaetota bacterium | reverse complement strand
CGGTACCGCATGGTCTTCCTAATAGCCGCCTGCCTCCCCCTGATGGCCGTCGGTACTTTTCTAGAAATACGCGGCGCCGCCCTGCCCCCAGCGCCGCTCCTCAAGGAAATCGAGGCCGCGGTTTTCTCGGCCGATCCAGCGCCCCGTACTCCCGCGTCGGCGGACGGGATCGTACCCGTCAGGGTCCCCCGGAAACTCGCTCTCGTCCTGGTCGCCGCCTGGGCCGTCGTCGGCTTCTGCCGGCTCGGCTCCGCGGCGGCGGCGCGCAGGGAAGCGGCCAGATCGCTGAAGCGCCTACCGCCGTGCCGGGATCCGGCCTGGCGCGCGGCGCTCGACGCGGCGGTCCTCCGGCTCGGCCTCCGGCAGCCGATACGGCTCCTCG
The DNA here is from genome assembly GCA_023398155.1 of Spirochaetota bacterium. Lineage (GTDB taxonomy): Bacteria > Spirochaetota > Spirochaetia > Treponematales > Breznakiellaceae > JAEXTK01. The sequence goes on along the minus strand of JAEWSV010000011.1, from coordinate 3,931 downwards.
ACGGCGGCGGGCTTCCGCCCTTCACGGCCGGCTGGCTCGGCCGGACCATCGTCGTGCCCGCGGAGGTCGAGGGATGGACGGCCGAAAAGCGGGAGGCCGTCCTCCTCCACGAGGCCGCCCACGTGCGCCGACGCGACGTGATCCGCATGACCTACATCGACCTCATCGCCTCCGCGGTTTGGTGCGTCCCCTTCCTTCCCGCCCTCCTGAGCTCCCTCGCCGAGGATCGGGAGGAGGCCTGCGACGAGGAAGCCCTCGCGGCCGGGGCGAAGCCTTCGGACTATGCCGCGGCGCTCCTGGAGCTGACCGCGGCCTTGCCGCCCGGCCCTCCGCGTTGGGCGCTCGGCATGAGCCGTACGACCAAGATCGAGGCCCGGATCCGGCGAATCATCGGCCGTCCCGGCCGCCGCCCCGAGCCTCTCCTGGCCGGGAAGGCGGCCACGATGGCCCTGCTCCTCATCGGGCTCCTCGTCGGGGGAACGGGCTCGCTAGCCGAGGTGTTCGCGATCCAAGGCGGAGGAGGCGCCGTTCCGGTCGCCGACCTCCCCGAGTCCAGCCCGCTCGTCGGGGATTGGAGGGTGACGCAGCGTTTCGGAGCGAGCGTTAATCCCGTGACGGGGAAGCCGTACCGCCACGTCGGCCTCGATCTCGCGAACGGCCGCTCGGGGGACCCGGTCACGGCCACCATCGACGGCACCGTCGTGGAGGCGGGCTACGACGAAGGTAGCGGGAATCGCGTCGCGGTCGGCCGAGGCCGCGTCTTGGTCCGCTTCTCCAAGCTCGCCGCGATTAAGGTCTCCGTGGGGGATTCGGTCCGCGTCGGAGAAGCGATCGGTACCGTCGGGGCGACCGGCATCGCGACAGGGCCGCACCTCCACTACGAGATCTGGATCGACGGGACGGCCGTGGATCCGGCCGAGCCGCTCCTGGCCGGAGGCGCGCGGTTCGGCGGCCTCGCGGAAGAATAAGACGTGGCCTTCCGGTTTAAAGCCAGAGAACGGCGAGCCGTCCGCGCGGCGGGCCGGGGCCTCCGCGCGGTTCTCCTCCGTTTCCTCCTCATCGCTCGCGCGGCCGTTTCCTGGTTCCGCCTCCGGTTCACCCTCATCCTCGTCTCGAGCGACCATCGGCCTCCTCGCCAAGTTTCCCTTACGGCGGGGAAGATGCTCCTATCGGTCCTCCTACCGGCCGTCGCCGTCTCCACCGTCCCGGCCTTTCGCGCGGCCGCCGCGGTCGCCGAACTCGAATCCTCAATCGCGGGATCGTCGTACTCGGGCGCCTCGACCGACGTCGACGCCCTACGGGACGAGATCGCGGACCTCGCGGCAGCGTCGCTCCCCTTGATGACCGAACTCGACAGGATCGGCGCGCTCCTGGAACCGCGCGCGGCCGCTTCCGCCTTGAATGCGCGCGGCCGCGCTGGTCCCGGAGCGTTGGCCTTCCCCGCGGGGAGGAGAACCGCCGCCTCGGAACTCGACAAGCTCGTCGCCCTGCGATCGGCGCTGGAAAAGTCCGCTTCGTTGATCAGGGAAGCGGGCGATGCTCTGCGGACCTTGCAGGAGACCGGAGACGCGCTCCCCTTGACTTGGCCGCTCAAGGGAGGCGCGGGACATATCTCCATGCTTTTCGGCTACAACCCGAATCCGTTCACGGGCATCCCGTACCTCCACCTCGGCCTGGATCTCGGCACGTACCGAACCGGGGATCCGGTCGTCTCGAGCTCCGACGGGGTCGTACTCGCCGCCTACTACGACATCTATTCCGGATTCGGGAACAACGTCATCATCCGCCATGCGCACGGCTATTATACCCGTTACGCGCACTTGAACTCGTTCACGGTCCGCGCCGGCAGGAAGGTGCGCAGGGGAGAGGTCATCGGCCGGCTCGGCGCCACCGGCAAGGTGGACGGTCCGCACCTCCACTACGAGATCCGGCTCGGACCCGAGATCCTCAACCCCCTGCCGTACATCGTCTTGGACCGCCCCGCGGAAGTCCGCCGGACGCCGTAACGGCCCGCGCCCCCGGTCCCGCGATGCGGCCCTCGGAGCGCGCGACTCCGCGATGCGCCTCCCCGCCCTACGGCTCCAGTAGCTCTGCCGACCGCCGGACCAGATCGGCGGTGAGTTCCTCGAGGAGAGCCGGGGCGACCGACCAGCGGTGCCAGTAGAGATCCACGCGGACCCGGGCGTCGACGGAGAGTTCCACGAGGGCACCGGAGGCGAGATCGGCGGCGGCTTGGACGGAAGGGATCATGCAGTAGCCGACGCCTTCGCCCACCACTCGGAAGATGCGTTCGGTCGACGGAAGGTAATAGGCCGGCGGCTCGGGGGCCGCCTCGCCGAAGGCGCGGCGGAGCGCCTCGCGCTGGAGGCCGTCGTCGCGGTTGTAGTGGATGACCGGCGCGACGGACGCCGCCTCCGCCGTGAAGCCGTCGGGGAACCACCGAGCCGCATAGGAGGGCGCCGAGCAGAGCCGGTACTCCATGGCGCCCAGGCGAAGGGCCGCGCAGCCGGTGACCGTCCGCGCCTGGGAACTCAGGCAGGCGGAGACCTCCCCGGCCTTGAGGAAGCGGAGAGTGCGCTCCTGGTCGTCCACCCGGAGATCGAAGACCGCGTTCCGCCCCCGCCAGAACGGCAGGGTCGCTTCAAGGAACCAGGTAGCGAGCGAATCGGCGTTGACGGCTATCGCGAGACGCTCCATACCCGCTTTTCCCCCGCTCCGCGCTTCGGAACGGGCTTCCGCGAGGGCGTCGGACTCCAAGGCCCGCGTCTGGATGAAATGGCGGAGGAGACGCTCCCCGGCCCCGCTCGGCCGGGGAGGATTCTCCCGCACGATGAGTATGGTCCCCGCAAGCTCTTCCAACTGCCGGACGCGCTGGGAGACGGCCGACTGCGTCAGGCCGAGGGCCCGCCCCGCCCGTTCGAAGCCGCCCTCGCTCACGACTGCCGCGAAGGCCTCCAAGAGACGATAATCCAACATGTAATTACATTAGTACAGTTACTTGATCATGAGAACTATTAATTTCACAAATCTCCATCATTCCGATATCGTATCGGCATGACGAGTATTTGGTTCGCAGGACTCTCCACGGGCTTCGGCCTCATCGTCGCGATCGGGGCCCAGAACATCTTCGTGCTCACCCAGGGCATGAGCGGCCGCCACCTGGTGGTGGTACCGCTCATCTGTTTCCTCTGCGACGTGATCCTCATGACGCTCGGCGTCGGAGGCTTCGGTTCCGTGCTCGCGCTGAACGAAGGCCTCACCGCGGCTGCGGCCGCGGGCGGCGCCATCTTCCTCGCCTTCTACGGCTTCCGCTCCCTCCGCGCGGCCTTCCGGAATACGGCCCTGGTGGCCTCGTCCGCGTCCGCGGCCGCGGCCGACGGCGGTATGCCCGACGGCCAGGCTCCGGGCGGAGCTACGGCCGCCGTCGCCGACGGAAGCGCCCGCGGCTCCGAAGCGCATGGTACCTTCAAGGCCGTCCTCTTCGCGACCCTCGCCGTTACCCTGCTCAATCCCCACGTGTACCTGGACAGCATCGTGCTCATGGGCGGCATCGGAAGCCGCTTCCCGCTCCCCGACCGCTGGGTCTTCCTCGCCGGGGCGCTCGGCGCCTCCCTCGTCTGGTTCTTCGGCCTGAGCCTCTTCGGCCGCCTTCTGGCTCCCGTCCTCGGCAAGCCGAAAGTCTGGCGCGTACTCCAGGCGGCCGTCTGCGCCCTGCTCTGGTCGCAGGCGTTCGGCCTCGGCCGCTTCGCCCTGGCCTCCCTAGCCTCGGCCGGTTAGGTCGCGGCCGCCGGCCCCGCTGCGCCCGCCGACGTGGCCGCCGGCCCCGCCGCTGCAGCCGCCGAGGCCGCGTCCCTCATCGCGCGGTCTCGAACAGCTCCAAGGCCTTCTCGCGGATCGACGCGAGGTCGGCGTTCTGCACGTTGCTGAGTAT
>JAEWSV010000622.1 GCA_023398155.1 Spirochaetota bacterium | reverse complement strand
CGGTACCTATCGCGTGGAAGTCCATGTCCGGACCGCCGCGGAACAGGACGGCCGGCAGGGAACGGAAGGCCATGGCGCGGCTGGAGAACCGCCCTCCGCGGTGGACGCGGCGGTCGCGGTGGCCCGCAGGCTCTCGGGCGTCAAGTGGGACGCTGAAGGGGCCACGGTCTGTAGGATCAGGCGCATAGAGGCCGGCACCGGCTTCGGCAGGGCGCCGACCGACGGGATCGTGGACATCGAATTGGAATCCGCGGACGCCGCGGTCCTCGACCTAGCCAAGAAAGCCGCGATCGCCACCGCGGAAACCGCGGGCCGCGAATCGGGGGCGAAGACCGAAGTCTCCATCTTGGGCCATATTCCGGTCGGCGACCCGTCGGTGAGCGCCGCCCTTTCCTCCCTCGTTCGCGAACTCATGAAAGAACTCAAGATAAGGGTTAAGGCCGAAGCGGGGGCCGATCCCGCGGCCTTCCTTTCGGTGCACGGTCTCCCGGCCGTCTCCATCGCGCTCGCGAACGGGAGAGAAGGCCTCGATATCGACGAGGTGGAGATAGCGTCCATCGAGAGCGGGAGGCGCCTCGTAGCCGCCTTGACGGAGCGGGCCGCGTCGGGAACCTTCTCATGAGCGGCCGCGACGACTCCATCCTGGAACGGACCTGGCACCACTCGCGGTTCGCGGATATCGGCCGCCTCGTCGCGCTGAAGCGGGAACGCGGCCTCCGTATTTCCCTCGCGTTCCCGACCCTGAACGAAGAGGCGACGATCGGCAAGGAGATCCTCGTCATCCGGACCGAGCTCATGGACCGCTATCCGCTCCTGGACGAGATCGCGGTGATCGATTCTTCCTCCAAGGACGGAACCCGCCAGGTGGCCGAGCGGTTCGGGGCCAAGGTGTACGATTCCAAGTCCATACTCCCAAAACAGGGGAGTTACCGGGGCAAGGGGGAGAACCTCTGGAAGAGCCTGTACGCTCTGGACGGGGATATCATCGTTTGGGTGGACGCGGACATCTCGAATATCGCGCCAAAATTCGTATACGGCCTCGTCGGGCCGCTCCTGGAAGACGAGAGCATCTCGTACGTGAAGGCCTTCTACGAACGGCCCATCCGTTCCTCGGGCGGCATCGCCCCCTCCGGCGGAGGCCGGGTAACCGAGATCCTCGTGCGTCCCCTCTTTTCCCTCTTCTATCCGGAACTGGCGCGTCTCGTACAGCCGCTCTCGGGCGAGTACGCAGGAAGGAGGTCGCTCCTGGAGCGCCTGCCCTTCTCGGTGGGGTACGGGGTGGAACTCGGTCACCTCATCGACGTGTACCGCAACTTCGGGGCCGAGGCGATCGCCCAGGTGGACCTGGATCTCCGCGTGCACCGCAACCAATCGACGGAGGCGCTCGGCCGGATGTCGTACGGCATCCTCTCCTCGTTCCTGGATCGGGCGCGCCGCTACGGGGACGCAGAGGTCCTCCGCGCCCTCGGCGACGCCCACGTGTCGCTCAAGGTCGAAGGGGACCAGCATCGCGTGGAGCGGTCCGCGATTTCAGCGGTGGAGCGTCCCCCGATGATCGAGCTTCCCGAATACCGGGAGAAATTCGCGCGGCCGCTTCCGCCCGCGGGAAGCGGATCTCCGCGGAAATGAGCGCTCAGGCCTTGGCTTTCGCCTGGGTCTTGCGTCCGGACAGCCGGTACCGTATATATACGCCGAAACCGAGGACGGTCCAGAGGATCATCCAGGAAGCCCCCAGCGGATTCGTCGCGAAACCGGAACTTGAGGCGAGCAGTACGTGGACGAGGATGAGGGCAGTCGCGACCGCGACGAGGTTGTGGAAGCCGCGCATGCGGGGGTAGGTGAGCTTCAAGGCCCCGTAGACGCTATTCTTGAACCTCTTGAAAGCCGGCAGCTTCAGCCAGAACGTATTCGCCATGAGGAAAGCGGCGAGCAGCACCGCGATGAGGAAGAAGACCAGGGCGACCTGGCCGATCACCGCTTGGACCGTATACGGGCTGAAACCTATGCCGTACAAGAGGACGTTCCACGCCGAATCGCTGCCTTCGGGCGGCTGCTTTCCCGCCAAGAGACCCACCTTGAGCATGCGGTGGAAAGCCGCCAAGACGACGCCTACGAAAGCCATGGTGCCGTGGAAGGAAAGCAGCCCCTTGGTGCCGAGCGCCTCGACCGCCAGGCGCGGCTTCGCCGCGAGGAAGAACTGGTTCACGAAGATGGCGAACGCGATCGTTCCGAGGATCATGGACAGAGAGTAGGGGGGCGATCCCCAACCGACTTTCCCGATATAGAGGGCCGCGGGGATAAGGATCGTCGCGCCGTACAGCGAAATGAATATCGTACGCTTCATGTCGAAATAGTAATCCTGAGTCCAATAGGAAGCAATACGAATTTTATCCGCGCTCCGGGACGCCCTCCCCGCGCCGTGCTTACCGGTATTCCTCCCAGGCCCGAATCTCTACTTCTTGCTCCTTGCGATAGGCGAGGGCGTCGGTGAACTGCTTGGCCACCTTGATGTTCGTGAAGAGCGGTACGTCGTAATCCACCGCCATGCGGCGGATGATGTAGTCGTTCTTGAGCTCCGTTTCGCGGTTGTTCTTGGGTACGTTGATGACCATGTCCACTTCGCGCTTCTTGATCATCGTGGCGATGTTGGGCTCCTTCGCTTCAAGGGGCCAGTTGAGGGCCGTAGCGGCTACGCCGTTCACGGAGAGGAACTTGGC
>JAEWSV010000554.1 GCA_023398155.1 Spirochaetota bacterium | reverse complement strand
ACCATCCTCGTCGGCGACGCGATCAAGGCCACCTCCGCCGCTGCCATCCGGCGCCTCGCCGAGCTCGGCGTGAAGGAGACGGTGATGCTCACCGGCGACGGACAGGCGGCCGCGGCCGCGGTATCCGGCGAGCTCGGCCTCTCCTCCTACCACGCCGGCCTCCTCCCCGAGGACAAGCTTTCGCGGCTTGAGGCGATTTCAGTCGGCGAGGGTCGGACCCTCTTCGTGGGCGACGGCATCAACGACGCGCCGGTCCTCGCGCGGTCCGACGTGGGCATCGCCATGGGGTCGGGCGCCGACGCCGCCGTGGAAGCCGCCGACGTGGTCATCATGACCGACGATCCCCTCCGCGTGGCCGAGGCCATCGAACGGTCGCGCCGCACCCGGCGCATCGTCATGCAGAACGTCGTCTTCGCCCTCGCGTTCAAGGGCGTCTTCCTCGCCCTCGGGGCCGCGGGCCTGGCCAACATGTGGGAGGCCGTCATCGCCGACGTCGGCGTCGCCCTGGTGGCCGTCCTCAACTCCACCCGCGCTTTGAAGTAGCGGACCGCAGCGTCGCGAAGATTCGGGAAGGGGGCGCCATCGTAAGCGCGGCGGTCGCCGCTCATCAGTCGCGCCCTGACGGATCGGCGCTCATCGGATCGCGCCCCTGCGGCGCACATGGTCGCGCCGCTCCCCCTCGTCGCCCAAGAGAAGAACCTCGCCCTGGGGGCCGTAGCTACGGCCTCCTCCAGCGAGAGCGCCCGCTATGAGCCGTCCAAGGCCGTCGACGGCAAGGCGGCTTCTGGCTGGGCGAGCGGAGCGGGCGACCCGCAGTGGATCGTCGTGGACCTGGGAACCCTCCAGCGCGTCGGCCGCATCGTCCTCAATTGGGGCATAGCCTCGGCGAAGGACTATCGCCTGGAAGCTTCCCGGAACGGAAAATCCTGGAAGCCGATCGCCGATCGTTCGGGCACGGCCGCGGGCATCCGGGAGGACGATTTCCCCTCCCTCAAGACGAAAGCCCGCTACCTGCGCGTCCTCTGCGTCGCCAGGGCGAAGGGGGCCGATCAGTACACCCTCCGGGAGCTGTAGGCCTACGCCGCGGCCCCCGCGGAGGTCGAGCCCGCGGCGGAAACCGAAATCGATGCCGCCGATACGGACGAAGGAGTCGGTCCCGATGCGCCCGAGCCGGAGCGGTGCGCGGGCCCCTTCGTCGACCTGGGCTGCGGTTGGGCTTTCCCCCTCGGCGAAGCGGCCGACGTCCTTGAACCGGGCGTATTCCCCAGCCTCGCCGCCGGGTGGCGTTTCTCCCTCGGTCCCGGACGCCTTAAGCTCGGCCTGGAGTCGGGCGCCCTCTTTGCCCAGGACCTCGGGCTCTTCCGGAGGCTGCGCGCCTATGCGCAGGTTGCCGGCGGCTATTCGGCCACCTTCGTGGATTACGAATCCGACGCGCTCGAGGATCTGGGCGTCCGGAAGCTCTACCTCGGCGCGGTAATAGGGAGATCTACGTCATGGACGCCGACGGTTCCGGCGTGACGCAGCTGACCAGTACGGTGCAGGCCACCTTGGGCGGGCTGTGGGAACCCTGAACGGCGCCTTCTTGACGTAGCCCGGGTTGAGGCGTCAGTCTTCTCCCATGGCGACCAACGACTTCGTCCGGCTGACCGACCGCGCGGCCTACCTTCCCGGCGGCACCAACATAGGCCTCATCGACGCCGAGAGGGGCGCGGTCCTCGTGGATACCGGCAACGACAAGGATTCGGCGCGCCGCATCCAGAAGGCGGCCGAAGCCTACGGGCGGACGCCCGTCGCGGCGGTCCTCACCCACTCCAACGCCGACCACGCGGGAGGCGCCGCGGCCCTCGTCACCCGCACGGGTATGCCGATTTTCGCTCCCCGGCTCGAGGCGGCCATCTGCGCGGACCCTATCGTCGAGCCCTCCTTCCTCTGGGGCGGATTCCCGCCCGCCGAGCTCCGCGGCAGGTTCTTCATGGCGCCGCCCTGCGCGGTCTCGCCCTTCCCCTTCCCCGCGGGAGAGGAGGCCGAGTCCCTCCCGGAGCCCCTCTCCGGCCTCAAGGCCTTGCCCCTCGCGGGCCACTATTTCGCCCAGGTCGGCATCCTCGCGGACGGCGTGCTATTCGTCGGCGATGCTGCCTTCGGTCCTGCCTCCATCGCCAAGCACCCCGTCTTCTTCGTGTACGACGTAGCCGCCTTCCTCGCCTCGCTCGACCGCATCGTCGCTTCTCCCGCGGCCATCGTGGTCCCCGCGCACGGGGAACCGACCGAGGACAAGGCGGGCCTCGCCGCCGTCAACCGCGCGGCCGCGGAACGAGTCGCCGACGCGATCCTCGCCGCCTGCGCGGCCAACGCGGAAGGCGCGACCGCGGAAGCCGTCCTCGCGGACGTAGCCCGCGCCTTCTCCATCGAGCTCGACTGGGCCCAGTACGCCCTGGTCGCCTCCACGGTGCGGTCCTACCTCGTTTACCTGAGGTATAAGGGGCTGGCGGAGGCGGCGTTCGAAGGCGGCTTCCTACGTTGGCGGCGCGCTTGAGGCGGCGCGCTTGAGCGCGGGTCAGACCTTGACCGATTTTGGGCGCGTCGGACTTCCGTCCGACCGGGCTCTCCGCTCCAATCTCCGCTCCGCGGAGGATTTCCGCTGCGATCCCTCGCGCCGCCGAATGGCGGCCCCGTCAATCCATTCCTTAAGG
>JAEWSV010000491.1 GCA_023398155.1 Spirochaetota bacterium | reverse complement strand
CTGCCGGACCGTCTGCCGGAGGGCGGAACGGCGCATGGTCGCGCTCGGCCGTCGCGAAAGCCTCGGCGACCACCTCGGCCGCTTCGTGAATCGCCTTTCGGACCTCCTCTTCATGATCGCGCGCTACGAAGAAGCCTCCGAAGGCGCCATCCGCTACAAGCGCGGCTCCGCGCGGATGAGCTGCGAGGACGGCGGTCACGACGGAAGCTGAGGGCCGCAGGAATAATCCGTTACTAGCGAACTATCCGCTTGACCAAAAGAGTCCGCGTTAGTAAGTTAACGACCGGTCGCTAACATGACGCGTGACGATATACTCGAAGCAGCATTTACCGCCTGGGGACAGGACGCCTACCGTACGATGAGCCTCTCCGACGTGGCCGCCAGGCTCGGCGTCACGAAACCCGCGCTCTACCGGCATTTCAAGAGCAAAGACGAGCTCATGAATGCCATGATGAAAGACTTCTTCGATCGGTTCATCGTCCGCTTACACACCTTGATCGCGGAAGCGTATGCGCCCGGCCCCGATACGGTGACCCTCTTGGATATGGTGGAGGGCTTCGCGGATTATTACGCCCGCGGTAAAGAAGACCTCGTCTTCACCTTCGCGCGGCTCCTCGGGGTGCCGGACCCGGAAAAACTCATAATCCACGAGCTCTCGGCGCGCGGGATAACCGCGCCCGCGCACTCAGGCATCCACGACGAGCGGACGGCCCGGCTCCACTTCGCGCTGTCCACCTGCTTCTTTTCCGTCGCCGTGTTTCATTTCGAGCGATGCGACGCGACCTCTCCACCGACCGAGAACGAGATCGCCCGCGCCGTTTCGGATGCCCGATCCATCGCGGCGCGAGGGCTCGCTTTTCCTCCGGAGTCCCTCGCCATGCTCGACTATCCGGCGCTTGAGCGCCTCGCGCGCCTGGATGCTTCAGAAACCGCTCCGGGAGACGGACTCCTGCCGGCGATAGCCTCGGCCGTCGCCGAAGCCGGACCGTGGAACGCTTCCATGGAGCTCGTCGCGAGAAGGTCGGGCCTTTCCAAAAGCGGCCTGTATGCCCACTATCGGAGCAGGGAGGAGATGCTCAAGCACCTCTTCCTTTCCGAGTTCGAACGGATCTCCGCGGTCATGGCGGACCGGGCCCTCCGATCAGAGAATCCGGTAGAGCAGCTCTACCTCGCGATGGCGGCGGCCGCCCATTATCTCTCGGAGCGGCAAGACGTACTCGTCGCCCTGGATTGGATCCGCGCTCAACGCGTCCATCTCGGCCGGGAAATGCCTGAAACCATCACGATCCTGTTCGGTTTTCTTTCCGAAGCGGCGGCGCGCGGCGAATGCCGGCTGCCGGCAGGAAGGCTCGAACCGACGATCCGCTGGATACTCTTCCTCCTGGTGAACATGCTCATGCGTACCCGCCGAGTGGACCAGGCGGAGGCGGCCGTACAGAGCAGGCTTCGGGCGCTACACGCCAACGTCTGCGTCGGTCTGGAAGGATGGTGATTTCATGAAAAATGTGCGATATAATGCCATTAGTTACCCAAGTCGGCATTTTGCCGCGAACGGTCGCGCTTTAGGCGGGCCGAAGTTCACGGAGCCTTCGGACGGTTCGGCGCTTCCGCGCGTACGGTCACGAAACGGCACAAGGAGTCTCTCCATGCGGTACCCCACCATCGGGTTCGCCCGGACGCGCGGCCGCGCGATTCTGGCGACCGTCCTCTTTTCTCTTTGCGCGATGGTCGCGTTCGGCCAAGACGCTAAGAAACTCAATGTCGACGAAGCGGTCGCGCTCGCCCTGGAAAACAACCTCGGCCTCCAATCGGCAGGAATAGACGTCGGCATTAAAAAACGCAGTTCCGAAAACGCGCTCAACGCCCTAATCCCGACGGTGGAACTCGGCGGCAGCCTCATCAGGAGCAATAAGGAAACATCGGTGAGCGGATTGGCCCCCGTAGGCGCACCGGTCGCTCCGGGAGTCTACGATCTCGTAGCCGGCTATTCGGCTTCGGTACCCCGGTGGCATGTCGCGGGCTCGCTCTCGGCCTCCTTGGCGCTCAACGCGGGCCTGTTCGAGGCGATGAACGCGCTCAAGCTCAAATACGCGGAAGGGCAGATCAGCTACGAGAAGGCGAAAGCCCAGCTCGAGCGCGACGTGCGCAAGAGCTATTACTCCATCCTGCTCCTCACCGAGAACATCACCCTCATGGAGGGAAACCTCTCCGCGGCCTTGCGGCGCGTTCAACAAGCTGAAGCAAACTACCGCGCCGGGCTCGTCCCGGAACTCACGGTATTGCAGGCGAAGGTCGCCGCCGAGAATCTCCGGCCCGCCCTCTCCGAACTCAAGAACGCCTTGGATTCTTCCCTTGCGGCTTTCGCCATGACGCTCGGGCTGCCGCGCGGTTCCAAGCTGGCGCTCTCGGGCGCCGCTGAATCTTCGTACGTGACCTTGGACGCGGACGAGCTGATCCAAGGCGCCGCCTCTTCCCAGTTAGACGTCCAGGCCCTGAAGCAGTCCGTGGCCGCCATGGAGAGCACCCGGAAAGCCACCTTCTTCCAGGTTTACACGCCAACCCTTCAACTCTCCTGGAACGCCGATCCCACGCTGGTGGGCGACCCCTGGAAAGATTCCTGGCTCAGCTCCGATTGGGAACAACAATCGGGGATGTTCCGGGCCACCGTGGGGTTCCGGCTAAACGGTTTGCTTCCGATGTCCTCCGAAGCCGCCGGGCTCAAAGATCTGGACGACAATATCCGCAAGCTCAACATCGCGTTGGCCCAGACGGTGCGCGGGATGGAGTTGGAAATCGATTCGGCCATCCTCAAACTGGAGAAGTCACGCACGAGCACGACGGCCTTGGCCCTCAACGTGGAGCTCGCCGAGCGGGCCTACAGGCTTTCCGAGGACGCCTACCGCGCCGGCGCGAAGGATCTCCTGGACGTACAGAACGCCGAGCTTGAACTACAGAAGGCCAAGCTCGAGGTGCTCAAGGAAAAATTCAATTACATTACCGGCCTATTGGATTTGGAATACGCGGTCGGCGTCCCCTTCGGGACGATTTCGGGGAGTGAGAAATGAAAAGAACGAACGTCATCACCATCGCGAAGGTCGCCGCGACGGCCCTCGTCGCCATAGCCGCGCTCGCGGCATGCGGGCAGAAATCCGCCGCCAAGCCGAAAGGCGCTAAGGATGCGTCGGCGGAGGTAGCCGCCGTCCCCGTCTTCGCCGTGAATACCACGACGGCCGTCAAAGGCCAAATACGCGACTACCTTGCCCTCTCGGGCGACCTCGTCGCGGGCAGCACCGTCGACGTCTATTCCGACGTCGCCGGCAAGGTCACGAAACTGTACGTCGATATCGGAACGCGCGTCGCCAAGGACGATCCCATCGCCGACGTGGACCCCTCCCGGCCCGGCATGACCTACGTGGCCGGCGTCGCGAAGGCGCCCATCGCGGGCACGGTCGTCGCCCTTCCCGTTCAATTGGGAACGACGGTGAGCCAGGCGGCGCCCATAGCCCGCCTCGCGCGGACCGACGCGCTCGAGCTGCGGACCTACGTGGCCGAACGGTTCGTCTCCAAGATGCGGCTCGGCCTCCGCGCCGAGGTCATGCTGGAAGCCTATCCCGGACGCGTGTTCCCGGCGGTCGTAAAGGAACTGAGCCCGGTGCTCGACCCCGCGTCGCGCACCATGGAAGTGCGCCTGGACATCTACGGCGACGGCGCCCGCCTCAAAGCCGGCATGTTCGCCAAGGTGAAAGTCATCACCGAGAACAAGCAGAATATCGTCAAGATCCCCGCCACCGCGGTCGTGAAACGCTTCGGCGAAAGTTACGTCTTCACCGTGGAGACCGATCCGACCGATCCGGCCTTCCGCGTCGCGCGCAAGCGCGCGGTCGTACCGGGTATCCTCATCGACGATAAACTCGAGGTCGCCGGCGGCGTGGCCGCGGACGAGGAGATCATCGTCCGCGGGCAGACCCTGCTCGAGGATGGCACGCGCGTCAATGTCGTGGAACGGGTCGCGCCGCTCGGCGCGGCCGACTAAGCGGAGCGTTTTATGAGCATAGCCAAAAGCGTCGTCGGGAAACCGACGACCATATTCATCGCCTTCGCCCTCCTCGTCGGGCTGGGACTCTTCGCGACGGCGAACCTGCCCATCGACCTGTACCCGGAAATCGAGCCGCCCATCCTCATCGTGGTCACGAGCTACGCGAACGCCGGCCCGGAGGAAGTGGAAAAATCGGTGACCCGGCCTCTGGAGAGCACGCTCACGAACGCGTCCGGCCTCTCCAAGATGACGTCGACTTCTTCCAAGGGGTCGAGCATGGTCATGATGGAATTCACCTACGGGACCGATATGGCGGACGCCGCCAACTCGGTCCGGGACAACCTGGAATTCGTCAAGAGCTATCTGCCGGACGACGCCGATCCGCCGCTCATCTTCAAGTTCAATCCTTCCATGATCCCGATCATGGGTCTTCAGGTAACCGGCAACCGTACGCCTGAAGAACTCAGCCTGATCGCGGAAGACACCATCGTCCCCCGCATCGAACAAGTCCCCGGCATCGCCGCGGCGAGCGTATACGGCGGCCGGAAGCAGGTCGTCCGCGTTGAGATTCCGCAGAACAGGCTGGAAGCGTACGGCCTCTCCGTGACGCAGATCAGGACCATGCTCGCCTCGCAGAACGCCCAAGTCTCCGCCGGAAGCATCGTGGACGGCGGACTCGATTACCTGATCACTTCCGCCGGCGAATTCACGTCCATTGAAGAGATCAAGAACACGGTCATCGCCTACAAGGGCGGCGGTTACGTGGACGGCGAGGTCCAACCCGCGCGCGTCGTGCGGCTCGCGGACGTGGCGGACGTCTACGAAGGGTACGAGGACGAATCGAGCCTCGTGTTCGTCAACGGGAGCCCGGCGGTCCAGATCATCGTCCAGAAACAAAGCGGTAAGAACTCCGTCCAGACCGCGGAAGAACTGCGCAAACGGATCGCGCGCCTCGCGAAAGAGGTTCCCCAGGGCATCTCGATCTCGGAGATCTTCAACACCACCGACATCATCAAGAACTCGATCAACCAGGTCTCCACCAGCGCGTACGAGGGGGCCCTGCTCGCGGTGCTCATCCTCTTCGTGTTCCTTCGGTCCATGAAGCCGACGCTCATCATCGGCCTATCCATTCCGATCTCCCTACTGTTCACGCTCATGCTCATGTACTTCAGCGGCCTCACGCTGAACGTCATGACCCTCGCGGGACTCGCTCTCGGTATCGGCATGCTCGTAGACAACTCCATAGTCATCTTGGAGAACATCTACCGTTACCGCGAAAAGGGCACGAAACTCACGGTAGCCTCGGTCATCGGATCCCAAGAAATGATGAACGCCATCTTGGCCTCCACGCTCACCACGATATGCGTTTTCGCACCGCTCGTGATGTTCCAAGGCCAGCTGGAAATGATCGGCGAGCTCTTCGCCGGCCTCGCGTTCACCGTCGTCATCTCGCTCGCGTCCTCGATAGCGGTCGCGATACTCCTCGTCCCCGTGCTGTCGAGCCACTACCTCCCCCTCACCACGCGCGTGCAGAAACCGCTTCACGGGCCGCTCGCCGCGATGGATCGCGGCATGGGAGCCTTCTTCGCGGGCTTGGACGAGGCCTATCGCCGCGCCGTCCGGCGCGTACTGCGCCACAAGCTGATCACGATCCTCGTAATCCTGGCGCTCTTCATCGGAAGCCTCTTCCTCATCGGCCCGATCGGATTCGTCTTCATGCCCGAGCAACAGGAAGACGCGGTCGTGGTCAATGTGGAAATGCCGGTGGGTACGCCCCTTACCGAGACCGAGACCGTCGTCAAGAGTCTGGAGTCCGTCGTCAAAACCCAGGTCAAAGGCTACGAACGCCTGGTCGTGAGCATCGGCGAGCGGTCCTTCTTCGGCATGGGCGCCTCGTACGGCCATAAGGGCAGCCTTCGCATCAACCTGCCGGAATTCGAGCAGCGCGTAGAGACGGCCGACCAGATCAAGACCCTGCTCCGGCCGCGTTTCCACGATTTCCCCGCGGCGACCTTCTCCTTCGGCTCGACGAACCAGGGCATGGGAGGAAATTCCAGCCCGATCGACATCATCGTGAAGACGGAAGACCTCGTGAAAGGGAAGGCGATCGCTCAGCGGATCGCGGCTCTCATCAGGGAGCGCGTTCCTGAAGCGACCGAGCCGACGGTCGACCTCAAGGACGGACTCCCCCAGATCGATCTGAAACTCGACCGGGAACGGCTATACTCGCTCGGCCTCAATACGTACACGATCGGTCAGGAGATCAAGGCCGCGGTAGACGGCATCACCGCGACGCAATACCGAAAGGGCGGCACCGATTACGACGTGGTCGTCATCCTATCACGCGATGACCGGGATGCCCTGCCCGACCTGGACCACGTCTTCGTCATGAACGCCGCGGGTCAGCGCATTCCGCTCTCGAGCTTCGCCCGTTACGAAAAGACGACCGGCCCGATCGACATCAAGCGGGAGAACCAGTCCCGCGTCGTGCACGTCACGGCCGGCACGGTCCCGGGCTCCCCCCTCGACAAGATCGAGGGTAAGATCCGCGACCTCGTCGCCGCCGAGATTCCGGCCGAGGAAGACGTCATCATCGAATATTCCGGCGATTTCCAGGAATTGATGAAGTACATGACGCGGTTCGTCCTCATCATGGTCGTCGCCATCTTCCTCGTGTTCGGCGTCATGGCGAGCCAGTTCGAATCGTTCAAGGATCCGTTCATCATCCTCTTTACGATCCCGCTCTCGCTGACCGGCGTCATATGGATCTACTTCATCACCGGCGACCGGTTCAACATCCTGACGGCGGTCGGCCTTCTGGTGCTCGTCGGCGTCATCGTCAACAACGGCATCGTGCTCGTGGATTACACGAACATGCTCAGGAAGCGCGGCCTGTCGCTCGAGGACGCGTGCATCGAGGCTGCGGGAAACCGGCTCCGGCCGATCTTGATGACCACGCTGACCACCATCCTCGGCCTCGTACCGATGGCGTTCTTCCCCGGCGAAGGCTCCGAACTCGTGGCGCCGATAGGTAAAACGGTCCTCGGAGGCCTGTCTTTCGGAACCCTCATGACCCTCTTCCTCATGCCCTCTATTTACGCGGTCTTCAACAAGAGATCGGATGAGCGGGCGGCCAGGGCGGAGGCGCGGCGCGAACGGATCGCCGCCGGCCTCACCAAGAAACAAGCCAAGGAGGCCGGACTGTGAAACGGGTGGAGATCATCGCGAACCGAGCCGTAGAGGAAGACTTGCTGGAAGCCTTCAAGAAAGCGGACGTCGCGAAGCAGTATACGAAATTTCCGGTCGTCCACGGCGTCGGTTCGTCGGGCCCCCGCATGGGGGACACCATTTGGCCCGAAGAGAATTTCGCGCTGGTGATCTGGTGCGAAGAAGAAGAAGCAGGGAAGATCGGTGACGCGGTCGCCGCCGTGAAGGTCCGCTTCCCGAACGAAGGGATCAAAGTCTTTTATTGAACGCCGTATCCGATAAATACGGCCCGGGAGACGGAAGGACCCATCCTTCCGCCTCCCGGGCTTTCTCTTGAGGGTGTAATGTCCTTATCCTCGCGTCCGAGCCTTATTTCTTCGGCCGGGACCCCGAGACGAACTCCAGGAAACCTCGCATCCGCGCTTGCAGTAAGCTGCCGTACGGCGGGAAGAAGAAAGCGGCCAGGTTGACCGGCCCTTGCACGAGGATATTCCGCTCGTGCGAGAAGGTCCGGAAGCCGAAGAAACCGTGATAGTTGCCCGTACCGCTCATGCCCACGCCGCCGAAGGGGACATTGGGGTTCGTGATCTGCATGACGAGGTTGTTCACGCAGGCCGACCCCGAGGTGGTGCGGTCCAGAACCTCGCCGACGGCCCGCTTGTCCTTGCCGAAAACGTAAAGCGCGAGGGGCTTGGGACGATCGTTGACGAAAGCCAGGACTTCATCGATGGAATCGTAGGTCAGGACGGGTAGGATGGGGCCGAAGATCTCCTCGTCCATGATGGCCATGTCGGGCCGCACGCCGGTCAGGAGCGTGGGAGCGGAGTACCGTTCTTCGGGATCGAAGACGCCGCCGAACTCCAACTTGGCGCCTTTAGCGACCGCGTCTTCCACGAGGGCTTGGTGGCGGCGACAGGCGGCGGTATCCACGATACGCGCGAAGTCTACCGATTCCCTCCGCGCGCGCTCGTCGGCCCCGTAGAACCGCGCGGCTACCTTGGCCGCGGCCGCGGCGAATGCCGCCGCCGAGGAACTCGGACAGAACGCATAGTCCGGCGCTATGCAGGTCTGGCCCGCGTTCATGCACTTGCCCCACATGATCTTTCCGGCCGCGTCCTCGAGGTCCGCGCCTTCCAGGATGATCGCGGGAGACTTCCCGCCGAGTTCCAGGGTAACTCCCGCGTGGACGCGGGCGGCGGCTTCACCCACCCGGGCTCCGATCCGGGGACTGCCCGTGAAGAAGACGTGATCGAAGGGCAACGCGAGGAGGAGGTCCCCGATCACGCCGCCCGCGCCTTCCACGACCGCCACCTCTTCGGTCGGGAAAACCTCCTCCAGCAAGGAGGCGATGAAAGCGGAGGTCGCCGGCGTCTTATTGGACGGCTTGGCGATCACGACGTTGCCCGCGGCGACCGCCGAGACGAGCGGGGCGATGAGGAGCTGGAACGGATAATTCCACGGCGCCATGATGAGCACGCGGCCCTTGGGCTCGTACCGCAGGAAGGAGGAAGAAAGGCTGAGCGTCAGCGTCCCGGGAACGCGCCGGTCGCGCATCCATAGTCCCAAACGCTTGATGGTGAAATCGATCTCCTCGAGCGTCGTGTAGATCTCGGTGGTCCAGGATTCCATCAGCGGTTTACGGAAATCGGATCGAA
>JAEWSV010000449.1 GCA_023398155.1 Spirochaetota bacterium | reverse complement strand
GCCTAGGACTGGGCGGAGCGGCCTTGGCCGCGCGATCCGTACGGGACGTGCTCAACTGAAGCGATCGGAGGCGCGGCGGGTTTTCCGCGCTTCCAAGAGCGCCGTGAGCTCCTCCGCGCGCGCCTCTTGCAGCGCGAGGGAAGAAAGCCAGCGATCGAAGGCCGTGAGGACTTCCTCTCCGCCTCTCGGCGTATCCAGGATTTCGCGGAGGCCGGTCGTCCGACCCCTATCCAGTTCGGTCGTCATGCGGAGGATAGCCATGACGCTATAACCGGCTAAGAGGAGGCCGCGGATGACGCGGAGACGGCCGAGCTCCGAGCGGCCGTAGCTCCGCTTGCCGGACCCTTCGCGCGGCGGATCGAGGAGGCGGTTGCGCTCCCAGTTCCGGACCTGGTCCATGGTGGCGCCGACGGCTTCCGCCGCTTCCCGCGGGCCGAGCCGCCGGCCTTCCTCGGGCGGAAGGAAATTCGGAGCCCCGGCGAGCGCGGCCGCGCCGCCTGAGCGCGCCTCGGCCCCATCCGCGCCGTTCGCCCAGGCGTCCAAGAACGCGGCCGCTTCTTCGGCTCGCCGCCGCTCGTCGCGCACGAGGTCGGCGTGACAACGGGAGGCCGCGATCGCGTCGTCCAGGGGCTCGCCGGCCGCCAAGCGCACGAGGGCGAGGGCCGATTCACGGATGCGCCTCCCCGGCCATTCCCCGTGGAGGGCCCTGCGGGCGAAGACCATCTGATCCACGTGGTCCTGGTTCCAAAGCCGGTAGCCGTTCGGGGCCCGTTCGGGTCGGGCGAGGAAGCCCCACTCCACGTAAAGCCGGACCGTATTCTCGTGGGTAAGCGCGGCCCGTGCGAGATCGACGGTCCTGAACGTCCTGTCGCGGCTTCCCGTCACGCGTCCCTCCGGGCCTTTCAGGCGAAGAGCGCGGCGAGGTAATCCGCGGCGCGGAGCTGCTCCTCAAGGGTGTTCTCCAATTCGAGCGAGGCCCATTTCGCGGGGAGCCGTCCCTTGTATTCGGAGAGGTAATCGAAGTCCGAGAGCGAGCGGAAATCGTGGTGGTCCCATTCGCCCGACCACTCGTTGGGATCGCCGACGCGGATCGTCGAGATATGGCAGCAGCCTACGGCGCAACGGTCGAAGAGTTCTTCCATCCGCTCGACGTAGGCCGTCCTGCCCTGGAGCCGCGCGTTTTCCAAGTGGGAAAAATCGGGGCAGAGGCCGCCGAGAGCGGGCCGCTGCGGGCCGAGCCCGTCCGAGCCGGCGATTTCGTCGTATTCGGGCGGCAGGTCGACGTTCTCCACGAAGAATCGCGGGGCGTAGGGTAGCGGGATGGGCCCGAAGGGGTAGGAGCTCGCGCGGGGATGGACGTTGAAGACTTCGGCGCCGAAGCGGTTCGATAGGTAATCGATCTCGGTCTCGCGGCAATCGGATCTCAGATGGACGTGGGGTATGCGGAGGCCGCTTATCGCTTCCAGTTCGCGGTAGAGCGCTGCTCGCTCGTCTTCAGTCAAACAGGTCGGAAACAAGGCGATCGCGTATACGCGAAGACGACGAAGATCCTCAAGGAAGGCCGGGATGCGGTCCTTCTTGGTGGAAGTAAGTCCGGGAAGTATGGTCATGGGTGGATGATGCGCCGGAGGCCGCCGCCGGGTCAAGGCGCGCCCGAAGGGCGCGTGAGGCGCGCCCGAAGGGCGCGTGAGGCGCGCCTCGGGCGGCGACGACTTTTCCGCACCCGCGCTTGCGGGTATGATCGGCGCATGCTCGGTATATCGCTCGATCGCGCTTCGCGGCGTTCCCTGACGGTCCAGCTCGCTGAGGCCCTGCGGAAACGGATGATGGACGGAAGCCTCGGCGCGGGGACGAGGTTGCCGTCGAGCCGCGTCCTCGCGGAAGAGCTCGGGACGGCGCGCGGGGTGGTCGTGGAGGCCTACGAACAACTGGAGTCGGAGGGGTACCTGGAAAGCCGCCGCGGGATCGGCGCCTTCGTCGCCGCGGGCCTCGCCCTGCGGGCCGAACGCGCGAGCGGGCCCGCCCCGCTTGCGATAGGCCGGCCCGCGCGGAATGCGGCGGTCGTCCGGGAGACCGGCTGGCCGCGCTGGGACTTCACGCCCGGCATACCCGAACTCGCTTCCTTCCCGCGGCGCGCTTGGGCGCGCGCTGTGGCCGACGCCTGCGCGTTCGGCGCGGACCGGGACTTCTCCTACGGCTCGGCTGCCGGAGATCCGCGTCTCCGCGCCGCCTTATCGGATTATCTCTTCCGGCTCCGCGGACTTCGCGCGGAACCGGATCGGCTCTTCTTGACGTCCGGTACCTCCGCGGCGCTCCAGACCCTCGCGCTCTACTTCCGGCAATCCCGGTTCCATTTCGAGGATCCGGGGCTGCCGTTCGCCCGGGAAGCCTTCGGCGCCGCGGGGGCGGCGGTCGTTCCCTTGGATGTGGACGAGGAGGGCGCCGTGCCTCCGGCGCGGTTCGCCGTGCCTCCGGCCCGGGGCAGCGGGGCGGAGCGGCCCGACCTCGTCTACCTCACGCCATCCCACCAATTCCCGACGGGATCCCTTATGTCCATAGCCCGCAGGTTGGAGTTCGTACGGAAAGCGGCGGAGGGGGGCGCCCTCATATTAGAGGACGACTACGACGCCGAATTCCGCTTTAAGGGAAGGCCGGTCCCGCCCATCGCTTCCATCGCCGCCGATTCGACCATCTATCTCGGCTCGTTCAGTAAGACGCTCGCCCCCTTCCTCCGGGTAGGCTGGATGGCGCTGCCTCCGCGCCTCGCGGAAGGCTGGCGGGACTTTCTCCGAAGACTCAACCTACGGTCCCCCGCGCCCGTCCAGCGCTCGCTCGCTTTCCTCCTGGAGTCCGGCGCTTACGAACGCCATGTCGCGGCTATCCGTCGGCGCTATCGGCGACGCCGGGACCACCTGTTCGCGGCCTTAGAGCGGGAGTTATCGGACATCCTGCTTTTGGGCGAGGGGCATACG
>JAEWSV010000426.1 GCA_023398155.1 Spirochaetota bacterium | reverse complement strand
ATCCGCCACCTCCTCCGCCTCTTCCTGGAACGGCAGGATTTCGCGGTGCGGGAAGCGGGGAGCGGGGCCGAAGGGATCAACGCCTTCGTCGGCGTCAAACCCGATATCGTCCTCCTCGACCTGGGCCTTCCCGACATGGACGGCGCCGAGGTCCTCGCGGATATCCGTTCCCGCGGCGAGACGCCCGTGATCATCCTCTCCGTCAAAGACGCGGAGGAGGACATCGTGGCCCTCCTCAACGCGGGCGCGGACGACTACCTTTCCAAGCCCTTCGGTACCGGCGAACTCCTGGCGCGGATGCGCGTGGCCCTCCGGCGGCGGGCTCCTCAAGCCGAGGAGGGGAAGGTCGCCGTCGGAACCTTGATCGTGGACGTCGAGCGCCGCGAAGCGTTCAGGGAGGACGAGCCGGAGCGGCTCACGCCGACGGAGTGGGGCCTCCTGCTGCTCTTCCTCCGTAACGTCGGTAAGATCATGACGCATCGACAAATCCTGCGGGAGATTTGGGGGCCCGCCATGGAAGAGGAGAACAACAACTTGCGCGTATACGTTAACCAGCTGCGTAAGAAGATCGAGCCGGACCCCGCCATGCCGACGGTCCTCATCACCGAGCCGGGCGTAGGCTACCGGCTCAAGGCCTGAGCCGCCATGCGCAAGTACCAGGCATCGGACGCGTCCTACCTCCTCGGTTTCTTCGCCGTCGTCATCGCGATCGGATCGGTCCTCCTGTCCCTTCCCCTGTCCTGGGAAGGCCGGACGGCGAGCCCTGGACCGCTTCGGTACATAGACGCCCTCTTCACATCCACTTCCGCCGTCTGCGTGACCGGCCTCGCCGTCGTGGATACGGCGGCGTACAGCCGCTTCGGCCAGACGGTGATCCTGCTGCTCATCCAAATCGGCGGGCTCGGCATCATCAGCTTCACTTCGCTCCTCCTGACCATCCCCGGCCGCAGGCTCCCGCTCCGGCGGCTCAAGACGATCCAGAGCTTCTACGTGGAGGGCGTGGAATACGAGCCCGTTAAGATAGTCCGCTCGATCATGTTCTTCACGTTGGGGATCGAGGCCGCGGGCGCGGCGGTCCTCTACTTCCTGTTCTCGGCAGCGGGCGTTGACGACGCGGCGTTCGCCGCCGTTTTCCACGCGGTCTCCGCTTTCTGCAACGCGGGCTTCTCGGTCTTCTCCGCCAACCTGGAAGGATACGGCGGGAACGTGCCGGTGATCGCGACGATCTCCGCCCTCATCGTGCTCGGAGGCCTCGGTTTCATCGTCATCCAGGATATCGAGCGCCGCTTCCGCGGGAAGCGCAAGCGGCTCAGCTACCATACCAAGGTCGTGCTCGGCATGACCTCCTTCCTCATCGTCTCGGGCGGCCTAGCCTTTTTCCTATTGGAGCGGGGCGCGGCCTATGCCGGTTTCCGGTGGCCGGTCGCGGTCGCGAACGCCGTGTTCCAGTCCATCTCGCCGCGCACCGCCGGCTTCGATACCGTGCTCCAGTCCTCGCTCAGCCAACCGTCCAAGGCGCTGACCCTGCTCCTCATGTTCATCGGCGGGGCTCCGGGATCCATCGCGGGAGGCATCAAGGTGACGACGGCCTTCGTCGTGGCCGCGGTAATGATGAAGCGGCCCGACGGACACGGCGACATCACCGTGTTCAAGCGGCGCTTATCGGCGCGGACGATGAACGATGCGGTCGTCTATTTCCTCAAGGCGACCTTCCTGCTCCTCGTCTCCGCCGGGGCCCTCAGCCTGATCGAAGGGCTACGCGGCGTGGATTTCTCTTCCCTACTCTTCGAGACGGTCTCCGCGTTCGCCACGGTCGGGCTTTCGCTGGGCATCACCGGCTCGCTGAGCGACGCAGGGAAGCTCGTCCTCATCGCGACCATGTTCGCGGGAAGGGTCGGCCTCATCGCCCTGGCGTTCCCGGCGCTCCGGCGCAACGAGGCGGCGATCGTCTATCCGGAAGGCTCGATACTGTTGGGGTGAATCAATGAAACAATTCGCGATACTCGGCCTCAGCTATTTCGGCAAGAACGTCCTCGACGAGCTTTTGGAACTCGACGTGGACATCCTCCTCATCGACAAGGACCGGGAGGTGATCGACGCGTACCGAGACGCCCCGGTGACCGCGATCGTCATGGACGTCCTCAACGAGGCGAGCCTGCGCCATTCCCTACCCGCAACCGTGGATGCCGTGGTCATCGATTTCGGGGACAAGATAGAGGCGTCCATCCTCGCCACCAGCTATTGCCGCAAGATGGGCATCGAACGGATCATCGTGAAGGCCGAGACCGAGGGCCACGCGGAGATCTTGGAATTGGTCGGCGCGACCAAGATCGTGTTCCCCAACCGGGAGGCGGCGAAGCGGATCGTGCCGCTCATGCTCTCCTCGGTGCTCCTCAACTACCTTCCGGTGAGCGGCTCCCTCGTCATCGCGGAACTGGAAGTCCCCGAGCGTTTTTTCGGCCAATCCCTCGTGGAGACCGAGCTCCGCAAGAAGTACGGCCTCAACCTCATTTCGGTGAAGAACCGGCAGGAAGAGTACGGGCTCTTCGCGCCCGATTACCGGTTCCGTCCCGGCGACGTGGCCCTCGTTTCCGGTACGGACGAAGCCCTGGAGTCCTTCTCCGGCCGCGCCGCGGCTTCGCGCGATCAGACTAAAGGTCTG
>JAEWSV010000410.1 GCA_023398155.1 Spirochaetota bacterium | reverse complement strand
GTCGATGAGGAAGTCTTCCAGCCAGGATATCGATTCAAGGTCGAGGCCGTTCGTCGGCTCGTCCAGGAGCAGGATGTCGGGCGTGCCGAAAAGGGCCTGCGCGAGGAGGACGCGGACCTTCCGCGACTCGTCGAGCTCCGCCATCATCTTGCCGTGGTCCGCCTCGTCCAGGCCGAGGCCGGAGAGCAGCTGGCTCGCCTGGGCCTCGGCTTCCCAGCCGCCGAGCTCAGCGAATTCCCCTTCCAGCTCGGCGGCGCGCAGGCCGTCCTCTTCGGTGAAGTCTTCCTTGGCGTAGATGGTCTCGCGTTCCTTCTGGACCCCGTACAGCTTGGTATAACCCATGACCACCGTCTCGAGTACGGAATACTGTTCGAAGGCGAAGTGGTCCTGCTTGAGGACGGCCATGCGTTCTTTAGAGCCGATGGAAATCTCGCCGCGGTCGTGCTCGATCTCTCCGGAGAGGATTTTCAGGAAGGTGGATTTGCCGGCGCCGTTGGCGCCGATGATGCCGTAACAGTTGCCGTTCGTGAACTTGAGGTTCACGTCCTTGAATAGGGTGCGTTCGCCGTAGGCGAGCGACACGTCGGTGACGGTGATCACGTAGACTCCTTCAAGCTTGTTTCGCGCAAAGGCGCAAAGATCGCGGAGGAAGGTGTCCTTGACCTCGGTGACGCGAAAACCACGAAGCGGAACGACAATGTTTCATGTCGTCATTTCGTGTTTTCGTTCTTCCGTAAGGATCTTCCCTTGGCGCCTTTGCGCGAAATTTCCTATTTCTTCCGGCCGAAAATCCCCAGGATGCGGCCGATGAGGCCGCCTTTCGCTTGTGGCCCTTGCTTGGCGGAGGGTGCGCCCTTCTGCTGTTTCGTGGCGCCCTGGGGCTTCGCGCCTTGGTTCCGGCCGCCGCGTTGCGCGTCGCTCCGGCCCCCGCGGGTATCGCCTCGGCCTCCGCGGCCGCCTTGGTCCCGGCCGCCCTGCGGTTTTCCCCCGCGCTTCGCCTCTCCGCCCTCGCGGCTCTCGTACTCGTCCCCGTACTTGCGCTTGTAGTACGCCAAGCGTTCTTCAAGCGTGACGCGGGAAAGGTCGGTTTTAGCGGCTTCGCGGTTGTCCCGCGGAGCGGGCGTCACGCGGTCGCCCCGCGGCCTTTCTCCGGGGCCTCTCCTGCCGCCCTGACCATCGCGGCGCTGGGAGGCGGAGTTTCGATCGGAAGTCCGGGGGCGGTCGCCCCGCGGCCGGTCTTCGCCGCGCGGTGCGGTCGGAGCGCCGCCCGTTTCATCCGGGACGAAGGGCTTCTCGCGATCCACGAAGCGGGGCGGCCGCCCGCCTTCCTTCCGTTCATCGCCGTGGCCGCCCGGCCCTGCTGAGTGGGCGCGTGAAGGCCGGCGTTCGCCGCCGCGATTGTCCCGGCTTCCGTAGCCGCCGCTTCCCCGAGAACCGCTCCGGCGGTCGTCCCGGTCGTCGCCGTACACGTCGGTGCGGATGCGCATGCCTTCGCTCTTGTCAGTCCCGTACAGGCCTTCGACGGCCACTTCCGAGGGGATCTTTTTTCCGAGGTACTTTTCGATGGCGGGCAGCTGGTACACGTCCTGCTCGCTCGCGAGCGTGATCGCCTTGCCCGTCTTGCCCGCGCGGGCCGTGCGGCCGATGCGGTGCACGTAGTTCTCCGCCTCGTTGGGGAGGTCGTAGTTGACCACGAGCGCGAGCCCTTCGATGTCGAGGCCGCGGGCCGCCACGTCGGTGGCCACCAGGTACTTGTTCTTACCGGACTTCACGTCCTCGATGATCTGGAGCCGCTTCACCTGGGGCAGGTCGCCGATGATGAATTCGCAGTCGATATCGTTGATCTTGAGGCGCTTGGCGATGATCTCGGTATAGCGCTTGGTGTTGCAGAAGATGATAGCGCTCTCGGGTTTTTCCCGCTCGAAGATGCCCATGAGCATCTTGAGCTTGTCGTCGCTCGGCACGTGGTAGAGCACCTGGTCGATCTCTTCCACCGTGACCTTCTCCGGCGCGATCTCGATCTCCAAGGGCTCCTTGGTGTACTCCCACGCCAGGTTCTTCACCCAGGCGTTGAGCGTGGCGCTGAAGAGCATGGTCTGCCGCTTTTCTGCGGGCGGCACGACCTTGATGAGCTTGCGGAGGTCGGGGTAGAAGCCCATGTCGAACATGCGGTCGGCCTCGTCCAGGACCAGGAAGGCCAGGTCCATGAGCGACATCTGGCCGGAACCGTTGAGGTCCAGGACGCGGCCCGGCGTGCCGACGAGGATCTGGGCGTTCTCGCGGAGGAGCTTCTGTTGGTGCGCGTAACCGACGCCGCCGTAGAAGCTGCCGACCTTGAACGGCAGGTACTTGCCGAGCATCTTGGCCTCTTCCTCCACCTGCACGGCGAGTTCGCGGGTGGGGACCATGATGAGGGCCTTCTTGCCGCCGAGCAACGGCTCGGTGAGCAGGCGCTGGAAAATGGCGACGAGGTAGGCGGCGGTCTTGCCGGTACCGGTCTGCGACTGCACGTAGAGGTCATGGCCGTCGAAGGCGTTCGTGAGCACCTGCTCTTGTACGGGCATGCACGCGGTAAAGCCCGCGTCCGCGATACCCCGTTGGATATCGGGGTGGAGATTCAGTTCGGAAAATTCCATCTATTTCTCTTCTTATCGCTCGGAATTAGGGACGCGGCGCACCCAGCGCGACGGGCAGTGCCCGTAACGGGCGCGGAGCGCGGGCCTCAAGCGATGCGAGGCCGGCTATCCCGCTCGTACTATATCTCTTTTACCGGGCTGTGAAAAGGGCACCGTAACCGTGCAGGGATAGCCTTTTAATATCGCTATCGACGGTCCTTTACCTGATGCGGAGGGCAGGGTGAAGACCGCCGCTCCCTGCCCTCCGCGGCTCCTCGCGGAGCTTTTTATTTGATTTCAACCTTGCGCGGCTTGGCGGCCGCTTTGACCGAAAGGGTGAGGGTGAGCACGCCGTCCGCCATGGACGCGTCGATGCGGTCGCGGTCGATGGTCTCGTCTATGATGAAACGCTTGCGGTACTCGCCGCGCCGCCGCTCGCGGACGAGGTAGGTCCCCTCGATTTCCGCCTGAGCCGGTTTCCCGACGATGGCCAGCTCGTTCTTCTCCACGCTCACCTCGATGCCGTCGCGGGCGACGCCGGGCATCTCTACCCGGAGACGGACCTTCCCGTCCTCCTCCACGATGGAGCACTCCGGCTGTACGACCGGTTCTTTCATTTCGCTCTTCTTCGCTATCTCGTTCATTTCGGTTCTCCTTTCGCGGCTCTCCGCGCTCTAGCGGACGTTAACGGCGATCTGGCGGGGCTTGAGCTCTTCCCGTTTACCGATGGTTACGGTGAGCACGCCGTCCACGAGCTCCGCGCGAACGGCCTCCGGATCCGCGGCCTGCGGGAGGGAGACCGTGCGGCGGAAGGTGCCCGCCCACGTCTCCTTGCGGAAGATGCGGCCGCCCTCCTTCGGCTCCTTCTTGTCGCCCTTCACGGTGAGGACGTTGTTCTCCACCGTGAGTTCCAGGTCCTTCTTGTCGACGCCCGG
This sequence comes from Spirochaetota bacterium, assembly GCA_023398155.1. Taxonomy (GTDB): domain Bacteria; phylum Spirochaetota; class Spirochaetia; order Treponematales; family Breznakiellaceae; genus JAEXTK01. The sequence continues at coordinate 1,905 of JAEWSV010000410.1, read as the reverse complement.
CAGGTCGAAGTACAGGACGTACGTGTCCCCGTTCTCGACGAGGTCCATCGCCGGCGCCAGCGAGCGGTCGAAGAGCCCGGCATTGTCGAAGCCGAAGTCGAAGAAGCGGCCGAGCTGCCGCTGTAGCCGGTCAATATCCTCGAACGGGCCATAGTCCGTCTCGTCGAAATCCGGCTTTCCCTTCCTCAACATCAGGTTCATATCGTGCCTCCTTGCGGAATTGATTTTCATTAACTTAAAAGCAATATCCGTGCCAACCTTCGCGATCCGATGAGCCGCTGAGTCGCCGAGTCAATGAATAGAGAGAGTCGAGGAGCGACTTGAGAGAGTATTTGTCTCTTATATTATTGTCTTATATGAAGTTGAGGATGTTAATTTTCAAGGTTGATCGGCGCTCGATGACGAGGGACCGTTGTGGATCCGGCCGCTTTCTACTTTCGTAATCCGTCTCGACATCCCGGGACCGTATTCGCGCTTGAGCCAAGAAGAGACAAATGTGTCGAAATGATACTTATTGGTTGTGTAATAATGACACTATCGTTCGGGCAAGATCGACGGCACGCGGGCCGAAAATGAGCAGGCCTGTCACGGCGGACGAGAAGGCCGCGAGTAGCACCGAGCCGGAGGACGCGTCCTTGGAGCTCTTGGCACCGTAGTCGTACTCGCTCGTCGCGATGTCGGTGGTGAGTTCCAGCGACGTATTCCGGGCTTCCATAGAAAGGACGAAGAAGATGTTGAGCCAGAGGAGGGCCCACTCCAGCCGCGATATGCGGAAGGCGACGCCCGCGGCGACGGCCAGGAGGGCGGCCGCGCACTCGAAACGGAAATTGCGCTCCGCCAGGAAGGTGAAGAGGATACCGCTGAGCGCGCGCTTGAGGCTCCAGGAGAAGGTCTTGTTCTTGCCGGGCACGCCGTCGGAGGTCTTGCCGTCGGCGAGCAATTTGAGGGCGAGCCGGAAGGCCGCCGCGCGACTTTTTCTGATCATCTGGACAATGATAGGCGTCCTGAGCGCGGCTTGCAAGCGATTCATCGGCCTTGCGCGCCGTAGCTCGTCCGGCGCATACTTCGCGCGATGCCGTATCCGAATCCGGAGCCTCGCCTCCGCATGACGCTCGTCGCTATCCACGTCGAAAAGGGGCCTGAGGCGATTCCCCTCGGCGCCGCCTGCGTGGCCGCCGCCGTCGCCGCCGATCCCCGCACTGCCGCGGCCGTGGACGTGTTCCTCCTGGAAGCCTTCGCCGCCGACGATCCCCGCGCCGTCGCGGATCGAATAGTCGCCGGAAAACCTGACCTGGTCGGTTTTTCCGTCTACCTCTGGAACCGCTCGAGCTCCGCAGCCGCGGCCCGGAGAGTCCGCGTCCTCCTTCCGGATGCGGTTCTGTTCGCGGGCGGAGCCGACGCGACCGCCCGCCCCGCGGGCCTCACCGCGAGCGAAGGAGGCTCCTTCGATTTTGTCGTGGCCGGGGAGGGCGAATCGGCGACCGTGGCCGCCGTCGAGGCGCTCTTGGAAGGCCGCGATCTCGCGGCGATACCTGGCGTCGCTCAGGGCGGGCGGGCGCCCCTTGAAGACCCGGCGGCCCTTCCGTCTCCCTGGCTTACCGGAACCCTCTCTCCCGCGGGCCGGGACGGCGTGCTCTGGGAACTCGCGCGCGGTTGCCCGCACGCCTGCACCTACTGCTTCGAATCCAAGGGCGCGCGGCGGGTCCGCTATTTCCCCGAGGATCGGATCGCGGCGGAGCTCGACCTGTTCGTCCGCTCCGGCGTTCCCTCGGTCACCGTGCTGGACCCGACCTTCAACGCGAATAAGGAACGCGCCCGCAAGGTGCTCTCCCTCATAGAGGAGCGGGCCTGCGATATCCACTGGCACTTCGAAGTGCGCGCCGAGTCCCTGGACCGCGATATGGC
>JAEWSV010000357.1 GCA_023398155.1 Spirochaetota bacterium | reverse complement strand
TCCCGAGGCCCGCATCAGCGTGAAGCTCGTCTCCGAGACGGGCGTCGGCACGGTAGCCGCGGGCGTGGCCAAGGCGCACGCGGACAACATCTCCATCTCCGGTTACGCCGGCGGCACGGGGGCGAGTCCCCAGAGCTCCATCCGGCGCGCGGGCCTGCCCTGGGAGATCGGCTTGGCCGAGACCCATCAGACCCTGGTGCGGAACGGCCTCCGCGGCCGCATCAAGCTCATGACCGACGGCCAGCTCAAGAGCGGCCGCGACATCGTCATCGCCGGCCTGCTCGGGGCGGAGGAGTTCGCCTTCGGAACCTCGACCCTCGTAGTCCTCGGCTGCGTGCTCATGCGCAAGTGCCACGAGAACACCTGCCCTATGGGCGTGGCCACCCAGGATCCCGAGCTCCGCAAGAAGTTCGCGGGCAAGAGCGACCACCTGGTCACCTTCTTCCGCTTCCTGGCGCAAGAGACGCGGGAGATCATGGCCTCCCTCGGCTTCCGTAATTTCGACGAGCTCATCGGACGGTCCGACCTCCTCGTGCAGATTAAGAGCGACAAGCCCAAGGCGCGGACGGTGGACCTCTCGCGCATCCTCTACCGCGCGGAGGGGCCCGCGGGCATTCCCGGCGGGGACGCGACCCACTGCGTGGAGACGCAGGTGCACAAGATATCCGACGTGCTGGACCGCAAGCTCATCGAGCGGTGCCTCGCGGCTTTGGATAAGAAGGTTCCGGCGTCCTTCGAGCACGGCATCAAGAACACCGACCGCGCCGTGGGGACCATGCTTTCCTACGAGGTCTCCAAGCGATTCGGCGGGCGGGGACTGCCGGACAACTTCGTCACCGTGGACTTCTCAGGCTCGGCGGGCCAGAGCTTCGGCGCCTTCCTGGCGCCGGGCATCACGTTCCGGCTCGCGGGCGACGCGAACGACTACCTCGGCAAGGGACTCTCGGGCGGCCGCATCGTCGTGACCCCGCCGGAAGGTTCGACGTTCCGCACGAACGAGAACATCATCATCGGCAACACCGTGCTCTACGGCGCCACATCAGGCGAGCTCTACGCCGCCGGCGTCGCGGGAGAACGTTTCTGCGTCCGCAATTCGGGCGCCACGGCGGTCGTGGAGGGCACGGGCGACCATTGCGCCGAGTACATGACCGGCGGTCGCGTGGTGGTCCTGGGCAAGGTCGGGCGAAACTTCGCGGCGGGCATGTCGGGCGGCATCGCCTACCTCCTGGACCGCTCTGGAGACGCCGAGTTCTTCATCAATAAGGGCATGGTCGAGCTGTCGCGCCTGGACAACGAGGAGGACGAGACATTCGTCCTGGAGACGATCCGTAAGCACGCGTACTGGACCGGTTCCGCCTACGCCCAGTCCATCCTGGACGCATGGCAGGAGAACCGGAAACTCTTCATCAAGGTCCTGCCCGTGGAGTACAAGCGGGCGCTCCAGCAGATGAAGATGGCCGAACTGGACCGGAAACTCTTCGAGATCCGGGAGCAGGAAGACATCGCGGTGAGGGCGTAACTATATGGGCGATCCCAAAGGTTTCATGAAGATCAAGCGCAAGGTCTCAGGCTATAGGCCCGTGGAGGAGCGCATCAACGACTACAGCGAGGTGGAGCTCCAGCTGCCTGAAGAGGAGCGCAAGGATCAGGCCGCCCGCTGCATGGACTGCGGCATTCCCTTCTGCCATTGGGCATGTCCGGTCCACAACGTCATGCCCGAGTGGCAGGACCGCCTCTTCCGGGGCGACTGGGCGGGAGCTTGGACCGTCCTTGAAGACACGAACCCCTTCCCCGAGTTCACCGGCCGCGTATGTCCCGCGCCCTGCGAGGCTTCCTGCGTGCTCGGCGCCAACGACGAGCCGGTCACCATCCGGCAGAACGAGTTGGCGGTGATCGAGAAGGCCTTCGAGCTCGGACTCGTGAAGCCGCTCCCGCCCCGGCGGCGGAACGGGAAGAAGGTGGCCGTCGTCGGCGGAGGTCCCGCGGGCCTTTCCGCTGCCTACTACCTCAACCGCGCCGGCTTCGCCGTCACCGTCTTCGAGGGCGACAAGGAAGTGGGCGGTTACCTCCGGTACGGCATCCCCGACTTCAAGCTGGATAAGGGCTTCATCGACCGGAGGGTCCGTCTCATGGCCGCCGAGGGCGTCGAATTCAAGACGAGCACGCGCATCGGTTCCGCGACGTACGCTTTCGGCACCACCGGCGAAGGGACCACGATCGTTGAGGCCAAAAAGCTCGTGGAGGACTTCGATTTGGTCCTCCTGACCATCGGCGCCCGAGAGGCCCGCGACCTGAGCGCTCCCGGCCGCGAAAACGCGGGCATCGTGCAAGCCCTGGATTTCCTCTCCCTTCAGAACCGCGCCTGCGCGCAGGAAGCCTGCGAGGACGGGCACGAGCCCATCAGCGCCTTCGGCAAGCGGGTGGTGGTCATCGGCGGCGGCGACACCGGCGCGGACTGCGTCGGAACCTCCAACCGCCAGGGGGCGCGCAAGGTGACCCAGATCGAGGTCATGCCCAAGCCGCCGGAGCACCGGACCGGTACCGATCCGTGGCCGCTCTGGCCGAAGGTGCTTAAAACCTCGAGTTCTCACCAGGAAGGTTGCGAGCGGCTCTGGTCGGTGAGCACGAAGGAGTTCATCGGCCGCGACGGACGCGTGGAGGCCATCCGCGCTTCTCGCGTGGAGTGGGTCGGCACGAACGGCAAGACGTCCATGGTGGAAGTGTCCGGCTCCGATTTCGAGATCGGGGCGGACCTCGTGCTCCTGGCGATGGGCTTCACCCACGTGGTGCAGGACGGCTTGGTTGCGGACCTCGGCCTGGAGCTGGATCCGCGGGGCAACATACGCACCGCCGGCACCTTCCACACGTCCAACCCGAAGGTCTGGTCCGCGGGCGACGCGCGCAAGGGCGCGAGCCTCGTGGTCCACGCCATCTCGGACGGCCGGGCCGCGGCCGAGGCCATCATAGCCGCGCTGGGCTGAAAACGATCTCGGCAAACGGGCGTTCCGCGGCTCATGAAAGGCCGCGGAACGCCTTTTTTTTCGTTCTCTTTCGTGCCAAGAGAATAAATAAGAACGGTCAAACTGTAGAATTTGCAGACATTTGATTAAAAAGGTAATACGCGCGCTATACTGTCGGGAAAGGCGGTCAAATGGAAAGTACGCTTCCGCTTGAATTGGCGTCTTTACTCGATCACGCGGATTCCGACGCGGTGATAGCGGCGGTCAAATCCCTTTTTTCCGTCGCGTATCCCGGCGCGGATTTCGCATCGGTGGAGCACGCTTTCACCCTCATCAATGACCTGTACGCCGGCCGTTATCCCGGATACGTCGCCTGCAGGACGGCGTATCACGATTACCGGCATACGGTGGACGTTTTCGTCGCCACCGCCCGGCTTCTCGACGGCGCCGTGCTCTCGGGAATGGCTCCCGCTTCTCCGATGGCCGCTGATACCCTGGTCGCGGCCTTGCTCCATGACGTCGGCTACGTGCAGGAGACCACGGACGCGGAAGGGACGGGCGCCAAGTATACCAAAACCCACGTGTCCCGCTCGGTAGAATTCACGGCCAAGCACGCGAGCGCGTTCGGCCTCGACGCGGGCCGGGCGAAGCGCATCGGCACCCTCATCCTGGGGACGGACCTCGCGATTCCTTGGGACAAGCTCCCCTATGAGACCGCGGAAGATCGCCTGGCCGCCTCCGTCCTGGCCGCGGCGGACCTCCTGGGCCAAATGGCGGATCGGACCTATCTCGAGAAGCTGCTGTTCCTCTACTACGAGTTCAGGGAAGCCGGATTCGGGGGGTACAACAGCGCCTTCGATATCCTCCGCAAGACGAGCGCGTTCTACGCGGGGACGAAGGAGCGCCTGGACAAGACCCTCGCTCCGGTCTCCTACGCGGCGCGGCGCCATTTCGCCGAACGTTACGGAGAAGACCGCGACCTGTACCGCGACGCGATCGCGATGCAGATGAGCTATCTCGATTCGATCATGGAAGACGATTCGGTCAACTTCAGGCAGCGCCTCAGGCGCATGGACCTGGAAACGATCGAGATTGAAGAAAAGGCTCGCTTAGCGTCCTTCGGCGTCAGTTTCGTCCTGGACGCTTCTTGAAGCGCCGCTTCTTGAAGCGCCGCTTTCTGAAGCGCCGCTTCTTGAAG
>JAEWSV010000339.1 GCA_023398155.1 Spirochaetota bacterium | reverse complement strand
ATCTTCCTCGGCGGGCAGCCGGTTCCCGCCCGCGGCCCGAACGGGACGCGACGCTTAAGCTGGCGCTGGAGGATAAAAACGCGAACGCTCGACCTGCCGCTCGATGCGGAACGGCCGGACGCGGCGGAGGCGCTCGTCGCCGCGCTCGCGGAGGCGGCCCGGCCCGGAGGCGTCGCGGAGCCGACGCTTGCGGCTCGACTCGTAAACGTATTCGGCCCGGCGCGCGCGCCGCGGGTCTGGACCGAGCTCCGGATGAGCGGCCTCGCCCTGATTCCTTGAAGGTCTTTTGGCGCGGCTCTTTTACGCCTATACTATCGGCATGCGCATTCCGGCACGGAAGGCCCTGGCGGCAGTAGGGCTCTCGCTCTTCTTCTCCGCCCTCTTCGGGAGCGCGCTTTACGGCGCGCGCTCCCAGAATTTGCGGGAGCGGGAAGAGAGGCTCGCGGAACTCGCGCGGATGGAGGCCCGCCTTCTCGCGAACCAACTGGAACCCGCGCTCGGCGCCGCCTATTCCCTCGGCGCGCTCATAGCCCACAGCGGCTCGGACCGGGAACTCGGCGGCTACGCGCGGGAAGTCATGGGTCGATGGCCGATCATCTCCCACATCTCCCTCGCGCCGGAGGGGATCATCCGTACGGTCTATCCGCCGGAGGCGGCCGCAGGGCAAATAGGACTGGACCTGCTCAACGATCCGGTGCGCGGCGGCGACGCGCGCCGGGCGATGAGGGAGCGCGTCCTGACCATGACCGGGCCGTACCGCCTCATGAACGGTACGATCGGCCTGACCGCCCGCTTCCCCGTCTTCCGCGCGGAATCGGAAGGGGAGGACCGTTTCTGGGGCTTCGCCATAGTGGTGGTAGACCTGGAGCGCCTCCTCGTGCAGAGCGGCCTCAGGGAACTGGAGAAGCAGGGGTACCGCTGGGCGCTCTCGGCGGTTCCCTCCATAGCCCGTAACGGTTCGTTCGGCAAGGTCGCGCCCGACCTCCACGTTCCGCTTCCCTTCCTCTACATGCACCAGGTTTTCGCCTCCTCCGGCGGAGCTCTCCCCGCGTTCCCCGCGATCGCCGAGGTGCCGCTCCCGAATTCGTCCTGGACGCTCGCGCTCGCCCCCCTCAGCGGCCGGAATACCGGCTGGGAGCTTTTCCTCATCCTCGCGCTCTCCGCGGGAGCCGGTATCGCCGTTTCGCTCTTCGTCGTAGCCTTCATTTCCCGGACGCGGCGGCTTTCGGATTTGGCGAAGGCCCTTTCCGGCGAGGTCGCCGAGCATAAAGCGGCAGAGGAGAAGCTCCGGGCTTCCGTGGCGGAGAAAGAACTCCTGTTGCGGGAGATCCATCATCGGATCAAGAACAACCTATCCATCGTGGAGAGCATCATTTCCTTGCAGGCGGAAGAAGCCCGGGATACCCGCTTCGAAGAAGTCTTCAACCAGCTTTCCCAGCGCATCCATTCGATAACGCTCATCCACGAGAAGCTGTACCGGGGAAGGGCCCTGGATCGGATCGCGGCGCAGACCTACCTGCGCGACCTCGTCCATTTCATCATGGATAGCATTGGGAACGCGGTGGAGTCCCCGTCGATCGAGGTGGACGAATTCTGGCTCACGAGCAAGGCGGCGCTTTCGGTCGGCCTCATCCTCACCGAACTCTGCACGAACGCCGTCAAATACGGGCAGGGCGGCGTCGCCATCCGGCTCGTCCGGCGCGCCGACGATCTGGAGCTATCGGTCCGGAACGATGGATCCCTGAAGTCCGAGGCCAGGTCGGGTGGACTCGGACTGCGGCTCGTGGAAGCCTTATCCGGCCAGTTGGGCGGCGCCTGGCGCGCCGAGAGCGGCCCGCCGGTACGCTTCGTCGTAACCTTCCCCGCCGCCTCCGCGCTCGCCGCGCCGCCCTCGACCTGATCCTGGGGCCGTCGCCTTGAGCGCGCTCCGGCCGCGGAGTCACCGCCGAGGAGCCGGCGGCCCTTGCCTACCGGGCGCCGGTCTCAGTATGTTTATAGTCAAACGACATTCCCCCTAATCCAAGGAGTCTCTCGACATGGCCCAACACCAGTTCCAGACCGAGGTGAGCCGCCTGCTCCACCTCATCATCCATTCGCTCTACTCGCACAAGGAAATCTTCCTCAGGGAACTCGTTTCCAACGCTTCGGACGCCCTCGACAAGCTCAAGTACCTGACCGTCGCCGACGAAGCGTACAAGTCGATCGTCTTCGATCCCCGCGTCGACATATCTTTCGACAAGGACGCGAAGACGCTCACGATCGCCGACACGGGCATCGGCATGAACGATGCGGACCTTTCCGATCATCTGGGCACCATCGCCAGGTCGGGCACCCGCAACTTCCTGGACAAGCTGGCCGCGGACGCGAAGAAAGATTCCAACCTCATCGGCCAGTTCGGCGTCGGGTTCTATTCGGCCTTCATGGTCGCCGATAAGATCGAGGTGACGAGCCGCAAAGCCGGCGAGGAAGCCGCCTGGAAGTGGACGAGCGACGGCCAGGAAGGCTTCGACCTGGAACCCGCGACCCGCGACGGCCACGGCACCACGATCCTCCTCCACCTCAACGACGAGGGCATCGAGTACGCGAACCGCTGGTCCATAGAGGACATCGTCAAGCGGTATTCGAACCACGTCGCCTTTCCGATCTACCTGACCTTCGACGAGAAGGAGTGGGACGACAAGGGCAAGGAGAAAGGTTCGACGCGGAAAACGGAACAGATCAACTCCGGCAGCGCCATCTGGCGGCGGCCGAAGAGCGAGCTCAAGGACGAGGACTACGCCGAATTCTACAAGCAGATCTCCCACGACACCGAGGAGCCCCTCTTCCACGTGCACACCAAGGCCGAGGGCACGCAGGAATACGCGACCCTCTTCTACGTGCCGAAGAAGGCGCCCTTCGACATGTACAACGTGGACTACAAGGCCGGCGTCAAACTCTACGTCAAGCGCGTCTTCATCACCGACGACGACAAGGAGCTCATGCCGACCTGGCTCCGCTTCGTGCGCGGCGTCATCGACTCGGAAGACCTGCCCCTCAACGTGAGCCGCGAGATCCTCCAGCAGAACCGCGTCCTCCAGAGCATCAAGAACGCCTCGGTGAAAAAGCTCCTGGGAGAATTCAAGACCCTCGCGGACAACAACAAGGAGAAGTGGGAGACCTTCGTCGGCGAGTACAACCGGCCGCTCAAGGAAGGCCTCTACCAGGACTTCGCTAACCGGGACGCGATCCTGGAGCTCGTACGCTTCAAGAGCAGCGCGGTGGATGGGTGGACCAGCCTGGCCGAGTACTCGGGCCGCATGCAGGCCGACCAGAAGGCGATCTACTACATCTCAGGCGGCGACGAGAAGACGCTCAAGGCGTCGCCCCTCCTGGAGGCGTACCGCGCCAAGGGCATCGAAGTGCTCGTGATGTCGGACGACATCGACGACATCGTCATCCCCTCGGTCGGCAAGTACAAGGATTGGGAGCTCAAGGCCGTCAACCGCGCGGGAGCGGACGAGGAACTCGGCGAGAAGAAGGACAAGAGCGCCGAGGAAAAGATGAAGCCCGTGTTGGAGAAGCTCAAGAAGGCACTCGGCGAGCGGGTCAAGGAGGTGAAGCTCTCCCGCCGCCTCCACGACTCGCCTTCCTGCATCGTGGCCGACGAGAGCGACCCCTCCATCCAGTTCGCGCAGATGATGCGGGCCATGGGCCAAACCGAACTGCCCGAAGTGAAGCCCATCCTGGAGGTCAACGGAGAACACCCCATCCT
>JAEWSV010000310.1 GCA_023398155.1 Spirochaetota bacterium | reverse complement strand
GTTGAGCACGAGGTCCCAGTCCTCGGCGAGATACTTCTTCTCCAACACGGAAAGGACGAGGTCGCCGTTACGCACGAAATCGTCGCCGCGCCCGCCGTCGCCCATGTGGAGGTCGCTCAGGATGAGGACCCTCCCTCCGGCGCCGATGTCGACGACCGGCGCCGTCCCGAGCCGCTCGATCATCGAGCGTACGAAGAGCCCCTCGGTCATGGTTTTCCCGTAGGCGCGGCCTCCGCGTAGTCGACGGCGAGGCGGGCGGCTAAGCGGGCGTTATTGAGCACGAGCGCGATGTTCGATTCCAGGCTCTCGCCGCCGGTCAATTCCATCACCCGCGCGAGGAGGAAGGGAGTCGTCTCCTTGCCCGCGATGCCGGCCTTTTCCGCGTCCGCGAGGGCGCGCTCTATGGCGGCGTCGATCGTCGCCTTCGGCATCGCTCGGTCGGCGGGGATCGGGTTGGCGATGACCATGCCGCCCCGGAGGCCGTTCTCCCACTTGGCGCGGAGGGCGCGGGCGAGGACCGCGGTGGAATCCACGCGCCAATCGACCTTGAAACCGCTCGATCGCGTATAGAACGCGGGGAGCTCGTCGGTACCGAAGCCGACCACGGCGACGCCGCGCGTTTCCAGGTACTCCAAGGTGAGGCCGAGGTCCAGGATGCTCTTGGCCCCCGCGCAGACCACCGCGACGTCCGTCCGCGCGAGTTCCTCCAGGTCGGCCGATATATCGAAAGTAGTCGTCGCGCCGCGGTGTACGCCGCCGATGCCGCCGGTGGCGAAGATGCGGATGCCGGCGAGGTCGGCGACGATCATGGTGCCCGCCACGGTGGTGGCGCCGCTCAAGCCCTGGGCCAGAACGAAGGGGATATCGCGCCGGCTCGTCTTGACCGCCTCGCGGCCGGTCTTCGCGAGCAGCTCGATCTCGCTCGCTCCGAGTCCGGCCTTGAGCCTACCGCCGAGGATGGCGACCGTCGCCGGGACCGCCCCGCTTTCGCGGACCGCGGCCTCCACGGCGAAGGCCGTCTCCGCGTTCTTGGGGTACGGCATGCCGTGGCTGATGATCGTGGATTCAAGGGCCACGACCGGCCGGCCGCAGGCGATCGCGTCGGCGACCTCCGGAGAAATGTCCAGGTAGTTCGTCATATTCCTACTTCCTTCCAGGCCAACGCGCCCGTTCGTCTCCATGCGGATATCTGGTTTTCGAGCCGTACCCCGTCGAGGTCGGCGGGGCACGCGTCGCTCGCGGCGAGGGCCGCGGAGGCCGCAGCGCAGCCCGCGGCGCCTTCTTCCCGGCTATCCAGGCCGAGCAGGCGGGCGCGGAGCGCGCCCGCGAGGAAGGCATCGCCCGCCCCGGTGGCCGAGACCGCCCGAACCGCAGGGGGCCGCAAGAGGTAGGCTCCGTCAGAGGCGGCTCGATACGCGCCTTCAGCGCCGAGGCTCACATATATAACCCCGACGTCCGCCGAGCGCAAGCGCGAAGCGGCGCGCGAAGCGCGTAAAGCGCGCGAGGCGCGCTCCGCCTTCCCTTCCCCGTTGGAGGCTTCGGCCGCCTTCTCGGCCGTGTCGGCCGCCTTCTCGGCCGTATCGGCCGCCTTCTCGGCCGTATCGGCCGCCTTCTCGGCCGTATCGGCCGCCTTCTCGGCCGTGTCGGCCGCCTTCTCGGCCGTATCGGCCGCCTTCTCGGCCGTGTCGGCCGCCTTCTCGGCCGTGTCGGCCGCCTTCTCGGCCGACGGGTCGACCGCCTCCGCCATCGTTTCGGCCTCCATGAGATTCGGCTTGGCCACGGCGAGGCGTCCGAGGAGGGCCCCGTCCTTGTACCGCGCGAACCGCCGCCCCTTGGGGGTGGAGACCGGATCGAACCAAACGGGAATGCCGGGGAACCGGTCCAATAGGGCCTCCGCCGTTGCAGGAAGAAGGTTGCCGTCCAGGACCACGGCCGAAAAGGGGACGGTCCCTTCCGCGGCGAAAGAGCCGGCCTCGGCCGAAGCCGCCGCGCGCTCCGCGGCAGCGAGGGCCCGCGGTCCGTCGAATCGGTCGTAGATGCCCATGCCGTTGACCGCCACCGCCATGTCGCCGTCGGCGTCCAGCACGGAGAGGTAACAGGAAGTCGCCTCCCCCTCCATACGTTCGAAGCCGGCGGTCCCGACGCCCGCTACGGCCGTCTTGTCAGCGAGCTCCGTCCCCGCGGCGTCCTCTCCGATCGCGGTCACGAATTCAACCGCGAGGCCGAGGCGGGCCAGATCCTCGGCGACGTTCCGGGCCGCGCCTCCCGGGGCGAAGCGGACGGACCCCGGATTGGAGTCCGCCGGGACGAGCTTTTCGTGCGGCCTCCCCTCGATGTCCATGTTGGCGCCTCCGGCCACGAGCACCGACAGCGGCTTCCGGAACACCGCGAGCTTGCCGTCCTCCATCGCGACCGTAGCCAAGGAAGCTTTCCGCGCGAGAATGCGCAGGGCGGCCTCGGTATAGAAGGAGACGTGGGTGACGTCCTCGACGTACCACCAGCGGAGGAAGTCCTCGTCGCGCTCGGGCGCGAAATGGGTGTGTACGGCGGCCCAGGCCCCCGGTTTGAGGCGCGACGCGAAGGCGAGGAAATCCGGGAGGGGATCCAGGAAGTGTTCCGCCACTTCGATGCAGAGGCCCAGATCGAAGGCGGAGAGCGGAGGCGGCTCATCCCGAGCGAACGCGGGGTCCCAGAGGGCAACGCGGTAGCCCCGCTCCCGGAGGATGGAGGCGCAGACGGGATTCGGACCGGATCCCCAATCCACCACGTCGGCCGCGGAAGGGCCGGCGAAGGAAAGGGCGCGGTCCACGATGGCCGAAAGGTAAGCGACGTAAAGCGAGTCGCCCGGATCGTTGCGGTGCAGGGCATAGCGTTCGAGCGCCGCTTGTTCGTCCGGCCGGGAGCCGGGCGCCGCCCAGGCGAAACCGCAGTCGCCGCAGCGGAGGTACGCGCG
>JAEWSV010000273.1 GCA_023398155.1 Spirochaetota bacterium | reverse complement strand
CCGTCTTGAGGCCGAAAGCGGGGCGCGGCGGAAAAAAACGCCGGAACGTTGACGCCCCGCCGGAGCCTCGGTACTATGAATATAAACACTCGTCGCTTATACGACAATTGTTGTTCTTGATAATCGGAGGCAAGATTGATTCCGGACCGAGAATGCGAGAGGACGGATCCCCGGGTCCTGCGCACGCGCAAGCTCATCGCCGATGCCTTCCAGGCGACCCTGGCCGAGAAGGGATTCGAGGAGCTCTCCGTCCAGGACGTAGCCGACCACGCGGGAATCAACCGGGCCACCTTCTACGCCCACTACGCCGATAAGTACGACCTCATGGCCGAGTGGATCCGGAAAGATTTCACCGGGCGCCTTGAAGAATGGAAGCTGTCCGACCGGAACTTGAGCGCGGAAGCGGTCCGCGACCTCTTCACGGCGGTCTGCGGGTACGCGGCCGGATTGCACGGCCACTGCAAACCCCCGCACCGGCACTTGGACTGGATGCTCGAGCAGGAAATCACCGGCTGCTGCGCCGATCTTTTCTGCCGCTGGGCCGGCAAGCGGGACAAGTCGCCGGGGGACGTACCGCAACGCCTCCGGTCCACCGCGGCTGCGGGCGCCCTGTACGCCCTGGTCCTGGAATGGCTCGGCGCCGGAAAAGGCGCCGAACCCGAAACCTTCGTCACGCCGGTTTTGCCCTTCGTCACCGACATCCTGCGGGCGGAGTAGGTTCCGCGTCTTCACACGTCAAGATCCTGGAACGGGCGGGCATCGTCCGAAGATCCGTCCAAGGACGGCGGCATGTCTGTAGTCTTGACGGCCGGCAGTTGGCGAAGGCCGGCGCCTGGCTGGAACCCGCGTCGCTCGGGCGCTGGCTCGCGCCGAACGGCTTCGTCGTCAAGAAAACCGAAGTCGAAGAACGCGTGGGCGGCCGCTTCCGCGTGTGGCAGACCAGCGGCGACGCGGACGTCGGTGGGTTCGAGGCGGTCATCCTCGAGCTGGTTCCCGACCGCCGCCTGGTCTTCCGCTGGGGCTTCGTCGGCCCCGATCGGAACGCCGACCCCCGTTTCGATTCGATACTGACCATCGAACTTAAGGAACGGGCCGGGAACGTCACCGAGCTCACGCTCATCCATGAACGGCTGGATGAGCTCGCCGCCGCCATGAGCGAAGTCGCCGGCGGCGTTCGGCGCGGGTGGGAAGCCGCGCTCGCGAAGCTCATAGCCGCGGTCGAATAACGGGAGGTTCCGATGCGTAAGCTCATCGTCGTCAATATCGTGTCCTTGGACGGTTACTACGAGGGACCGGCCAAGAACGTCATGGATCTATTCTCTTTCCGCGCCGCCGCGTATCCGGTGGACGACGGGTTCGACCGGTACAATCTGGAACGGCTCCGTACCGCCGATACCTTGCTGCTCGGACATAAGTCGTTCAAGGCCTTCGGGGAATATTGGCGGACCGTGGCGGACGACGAGTCGGCGGATCCCGTCGCCAGGGAAACCTCCCGGCTCATGAACGCGATGCCGAAGGTCGTGGTCTCGGACGATCCCGTCCTCCTCGGCGGCGGTACGCCCTTGATGCGGGAGAATCCCGGGATCCCGCTCAGGCTCATCGATGCGCGCGCCGAGGAAGGGGCCGGGACGGCGTTCCTCCGCTACGCGGCGCGATGAGAGCGCGCCGGCCGATGTATCGGTTCAGGTGCAGGGGCTGCCGACGCTTGATCGGCATCCTGCTGCAGCCGAAATAGAGCCCGCTCAGAAGCGGAACGCGACTTCGCCCACGAGGCGGGCCGAGTTGTAGTAGCCGAAGACGTCGTTGGTGAAACCGCGGCTCGTGACTGCGCCGAAGAGGTAAGAATCCCCGATCAGGCCGATCCCGGCGCGGAACTTCTTGGCCCGAACCAGGTCGATCCCGACTCCCGCGGAGAGCAAGAGCCCGCCGAGGCTATCGTCCTCTATGGTCTCGCCGCCCGACTCAAGGGGATTCTCGAAGGACCAGACCATGACGTAGCCGCCGATGCCGCCGAGGAGGTAGGGCGATAAGTACGCCGCCTTCGGGAAAGGCGAGAACCGCCCCTCCGCTCCGGCCTTGAGGAAGACGATGGGATCGCGGACGGACGCGTCCAAGTCGCTCCCCTCCTCCGGGGCCGCGACCTTGAAGCCCGCGTAGAGGTCCAGGACCCACCGATCGCCGACCGACGCGCCGACGAAGATATCGCCGTCGGAGTTCGTAACGATGTCGCTGCCGTCCGCCAGGGAGGGACCTCCCCGTACTCCGAAGGTGAGGTCGGTGAATTCGAGGGAAGGTCCGACGGCCGCCCCCTGATCGGTTTCGGCCTCGTCATCCCGGTAGCGGTCCCGATTCCGATCGCGGTCCCTGTCCCGGTGCCAGAAAATGCCGTCGTCCCGCCGCTCGTCGGGAACGTCGCGGTCGCCCTCGTGATCGTCGCGCGCGGCCTCCATCGCGTCGCTGAGGCTGCCGCGGTTCCGAGTCGACGTAGTCTCGCACGAGATACCGAGAAGACCGAACGCGACCGACAGCGCGAGCGCGGCGATCAGGGAAAAGCGCACCGGGTTAGTCATAATTCAAGTATAACGCTTTCGGCGTTATTGTGGGTCGATACGGACCTACGGGACAGGATATCGGGGGGACGATGGACGATCGATCGCTCGTTGAGAAATTCCCGGATTTTTTCGACAAGTCGACCCCGGAGGATCGGCCGCTCTACCTCGCCATGGCGCGCCGATACCGGATAGCCTACGACGACGGGCGGGTATATTTCCGCTGCGGCTTGGAACTCATCGAGATACTCGACATCGATGGAGCGATCGCGGCGGAGGTCGTCCGGCTTATCGGAGAGCAGGCGACCTATTACGAGGAGCTCGCGGGCTGATCGACCCGGGACCGTTCCTTCCGTTTGCCTTCACGGCCGCGCGTGGGTAGATTCAACGCCTACCGGATGAGGAGGATGCCATGTCCAATCTCGCGGCCCGATTCAAGTACGAGGGGGACCGAGCCCTCGCGGAAAAGCTGGCGGACCACATCGAAGCGGCGGAAGACGCGGCCCTGTTCCATATCGACGTCTACGGCCTCGCGAAAACGTGGGGCGTCGACCGGAAGGCGCTGCTGGAATTGTTCATCCGCGGCCTCAGCGAGGGCATCTTCCGCATGGAGTGGGAATACCAT
>JAEWSV010000227.1 GCA_023398155.1 Spirochaetota bacterium | reverse complement strand
AGTATGGTCCGCTCCGAGCCCACGAGGAGTTCGGCCGCCTTGTCGCAACGGATGCCGGCGAGGTATTCCGTGAAAGTCTGGCCGGTTTCCGCCTTGAAGAGGGCGTGGAATTGGCTACGGGCGAGGCCGCAGGTCGGCAGGACGTCCTCCACGCCGATAGGATTCATGTAGTCCGCGTGGAGATAGAGGACCACGTCCTGGATGCGCGTGTTGGAGAAGGGTTTCAAGCTGCGTACCGGTATGGTGAAGTTCTTGTCGCGCATCACCGTGATGAGCAGTTCGATGAGCTTGAGGCGCAGCGCCCACGAATATCCGCGGTACCGATTGCGGAATTCCCAAAGCATCGCGTCCAGGAGGATGGCCATGCGCTCGTTGCCGACTTTGGAAAGGGTGACGACGTTCCGCTGACGCGTGTGGATCTTCACGACGCCGAGAACGTAGAGCGCCTCCTTCTCCATGTGGACGGCAGGCGAGAAGAGGGTCTCGGAGAAGAGGATATGCACGAGGTCGAGGGGGCCGTCGGCGCCGACGAGCCTCCCCGCGGGATTGAAGAGCAAAGATCCGGGGCGTAACGGCGTACTCTTTCCCCCGGTGACGAGGGAACCCTCCCCCGAACGCACGAAGACGAGTTCGTCTATGTTTCGGTCGGCTTCTCGGTCGGGTCCGAAGATCCTTCCCGAGGCGTGTATGCTCCGGATAAAAAACAGCAGTTTCACGAGTTCGCCTCATTTCTTTGCTCGAATCGGACAATAGCACAAATAATCCGGATATTCACTAAGGACGCAATGACAATAACGTGGATACTGTCATTGTTAGAGATACGCGAGGAGGATGCTATGGACGGAAGGCGCGTCGTCGTGACCGGTATGGGTACGATCAATCCCATCGGGCACACCGTGAAAGAAACGTGGAGCTCCATCCAAGCGGGCAAATCAGGCGTGGGCGGGATCACCCGCTTCGACGCATCGAACCTTTCCTGCCGTATCGCCGCCGAGGTCAAGAACTTCGATTATTCTCTCTTTTTCCCGGAAGACATGAAAAAGAACGCGAAGCGGATGGACACTTTCTGCCACTACGCGGTCGCCGCGATGCAGGAAGCCGCAGCCCAGGCGGGGCTCGCTGGCTTGCCCGCGCGGCATCGGATCGGCGTCTGCGTGGGAAGCGGGATCGGCGGCCTCAACGTGCAGCACGAGAATTCGGTGGCCCTCGCTACGAAGGGGGACCGGCGCGTGAGTCCCTTCTACATTCCGATGTCGATCGGGAACATGGCCTCGGGGATCATCAGCATGATGTACGCTCTCACCGGACCCAACCTGAGCCTGCAGACGGCCTGCGCCACCGCCAACCACTCCATCGCCATGGCCGATCTCATCATCCGCGACGGCTCCGCGGACGTCATGGTGGCGGGTGGCGCGGAGAGCACCATCTCCGAGGTTTCCGTCGCGGGCTTCGCGAACATGCGGGCCGTTTCCACACGTAACGACTCGCCCGAGACGGCTTCACGGCCCTACGACGCGGACCGGGACGGCTTCGTGATGGGCGAGGGCGCCGCCATCCTCATCCTGGAAGAATACGAGCACGCGAAGCGGCGCGGCGCCGAAATCATTTGCGAAGTGCTCTCCTGCGGCATGTCCGGCGACGCTTACGACTTCGTAGCCCCCGATCCCGAAGGGAAGGGCGCGCTCCTCGCTATGCGCGCGGCTCTGGAAAAGGCCCGCCTCAATCCGTCCGATCTGGGCTACATCAACGCGCACGGCACCTCGACCCCGGTCGGCGACGTGGCCGAAGTCAAAGGTATCTGGGAGATCATCAAGGGGGATCCCGCTGCCACGCCGGTGGGGTCCACCAAGTCCTACCACGGGCACCTGCTCGGCGCGACGGCGGGCCTAGAGGCCATCATCACCGCGCTCGCCCTCAAAGAAGGGCTCGTTCCGGCTAATATCAACATCTTCAATAGAGATCCCGCGCTGCCGCCGGTGGTCCTGCCGACCGAGATGCTGAAGAAGCCGATGAAGGCGGCCCTTTCCAATTCCTTCGGATTCGGCGGTCACAACTCGAGCCTCATCCTGGGGGCGGTGTAGCGCAATGTGACATCCGTCATGTGCGCTTGACGCTTCGCTTGCCCCCGCGCGGAGACGGCCGCATACTGCTGTCATGAAACGCAGCCATATCAACGCGATCATCCGGGACCGGGAAGAGTGGGTGGCGGACATGGGCTTCGCCTTGCCGCCGTGGGCCCGTTGGACGCCGGGGCGCTGGTCGGCGGTGTCCCGCGCGGCTTCCGAGATCTTCGATAACATGCTCGGGTGGGACGTCACCGACTTCGGGCGAGGGAGCTTCTCCGATTTCGGCCTCGTTCTCTTCACGATCCGTAACGGCAATCTCGCCGTGGACCGCAAACCTTACGCGGAAAAAATCATGATCGTGGACGAGGGACAGGCCAATCCGATGCACTTCCATCGGCACAAGATGGAGGACATCATCAACCGCGGCGGCGGCCGCTTCGTGCTGGAACTCTACGGGTCAACGAGCGACGGAGGTTTATCCGACGCGCCGGTCTCTTTCCGCGTGGACGGCATCGAGCGGAGCGTTCCGGCCGGAGGGAAGGTGGTGTTGGAAACCGGAGAGAGTATTTGCCTGGAGCAGGGCGTCTACCACCGATTCTTCGCGGAAGGCGGCCGCGTGCTCGCGGGAGAGGTCAGCATGGTCAACGACGACCGCACCGACAACCATTTCCTCGAGCCCATCGGCCGCTATGCCGAGATCGAGGAAGACGAAGCCCCGTACCGGCTTCTCTGCGGGGAATACGGCCGCTTCCTAAGCTTCGCAGGCTAAGTCGTCTTCCCTGAACCGCTTCGCTTGCGCGGGGGGAGGAGGGGGAGTACACTATGCGCCGGTTCCCTCATGACTGAACGGCTCCGTTCCTACCACCTCGCGCGTTTCGCTCTCGTATCGGTGAATCTCGCGACGATCCTCTTCGTGGCCTGGATCATCGCGAGCACGACGCGCCTCGTCTGCCTCAACGACGATGCCCGGAATCTCCTTGAACGCCTACGCGCGCTTCCGGTGCGTCCGCGCGACGCCTTCATCGGAGCGACGACGCTCTATCTATCCCTCATCTCCTCCGTCGTCGTACGGGAGGTGCTGGGCAATCGGATCGGTTTGGTCCCCATCCTGGCCCTAAGTCTGCTTGATCTGGCGCTCTGCGTCGGCGTGATCGTGACGCTCGACTTCGGCGTCAAATACATCCTTCTGGTGCCTATCGCCAACGGCGTCGCCTATCTGCCCGACAAGGTGTGGAAGTCCGCGTTCACTGCCCTGGTCATCGGCTGTTACGTCCTCCTCGACTATGAGATCATCTCGGTGGGCGTGGGCGTGTTCTCCATGAACGATTACATCCTCTACCATCCCGCGGTGGCCCGGGCCTATCTCCTAGGCGTGCGCAACGTCCTCTTCTCCGTGTCGGAGGTGCTTTTCATCGTCTTCCTTGTCCTGGAACTTCAAAACGTATTGGAGGAATCCCGGCGGATACGGCTCTTGAACCGGGCGCTCACCGAAAGCCACGACAAGCTCGCGGTGGCACACGCCCAACTCCAAAAGTACTCCGAGCGGAGCGAGGAACTCGCCAAGATCAAGGAGCGGAACCGGTTGGCCCGCGAGATACACGACACGGTCGGCCACTGCCTCACCGGCATCTCGCTCGGGCTCGCGGCCACCCGCGAACTGGCCAAGAGCGAACCCGGGAGCGTCGGCGACCAGATCAACCGTCTGGACGAACTTTCCCGGCAGGGACTCCTGGACATCCGGCGCTCGCTCAAGGAACTGAGGCCCGACATGCTGGAGCGGCGCAACCTTTCGGCGGCGCTCCGGGCCCTGGCGGAAGAGATCAACTCCTGTTCCACGCGTCGGGTAAACCTTTCCATCGCCGGGGCCGCCGACGCGCTCAACCCTTCGCTGGAGGAGACCGTCTACCGGGTGGTCCAGGAGAGCATCACGAACGCGGTCCGCCACGGCAACGCGAAGGCCGTGGACGTTGCGCTGTCGGTGGAGGAGGACGCGCTCCGCATCTCAGTGGAGGATGACGGCGAGGGGTGCGCGGCGGTATCCGAGGGCTTCGGCATACGCTATATGCGCGAACGCGTCATAGATCACGACGGATTCCTGGAGATCGAGTCGGCTCCCGGTAAAGGCTTTTCGCTGTCGGTCTTCATACCCCGATCGGGAGGGAAACGACATGATTAGGGTCGCGGTGGTGGACGATCAGGAACTGGTGCGGGATAGCCTTAAAATTCTTCTTTCAGCGCAGAGCGACCTGGAGGTCGTCGGGATCGGGAAGGACGGCTACGACGCGTTGCGGCTCGTGGAGACGCTCAAGCCGGACGTGCTGCTCCTGGATATCCGCATGCCCATCATGGACGGCGTGGAAGCCACGTCCACGCTCAAACAGAAGTCTCCCCGGACGGCCATCATCATCCTGACCACCTTCGACGACGACGAGTACGTGCTCAAGGCCATCCGGAACGGCGCTTCGGGGTATCTGCTCAAGAGCGCGGGTATGAACGAATTGTCGGGGGCGATCAGGACGGTGCACGCCGGAGGAAGCCTCATGACTCCCGAAATAGCGACGAAGGCGTTCCGCCTTTTCTCCGAACTCGCGCGCGGGCACGATCAATCAGGCAAGCCGGGGGCGGACCCTCTGGGCTCCTCGGCTGTGCCCTCCGATCTTTCGCGTACCGAGCTCCAGATCATCTCCATGATCGGCCGCGGGCTCGCCAACAAGGAGGTGGCCGCGGAGCTTTCCTTGAGCGAGGGCACCGTGCGCAACTACATCTCCGCAATTCTCCAGAAAACGGCGCTGCGCGATCGCACCCAGGTGGCGATCTTCGCGGTACGCAACGGCATGGCGGCGGGCGATGGGCGGTGAAGTCCGACGCCTCAGCCGCCGGGCCGTCTGGGTCCTCGCGTCTAGCCTCGCCGCCCTCGCGGTCGTCGCCGTCCTCGCGGCTTCGCTCTTCTTGAGCGGCCGCGGGCCCTTCGACCTCACAATCGGATTTTTCGCGGGGAGCGCCTGGGACGTACCCAACCCCACGGTCAACCGGCTCTATGACGGCATCGTCGCGGATTTCCGTTCGAAACACCCCCGGTACACGATCTCGTACCGAAGCGGCGTCCGCACGCGCGATTATTCGGAGCGCTTGGCGCAGGACATCCTCCGGGGCGAGGAGCCGGACCTCTTCTTCATCCTGCCCGAGGATTTCACCGCGCTGGCGTCCATCGGCGCGTTGGCGGACCTGGGGCCCTATCTGGAGCGCGGCGACGTCGATCCCGGCGTGTTCTACGATAACGCCCTGTCGGCTGGGCGCCTCGGCGACGTCCAGTACGCGCTCCCCTTCGAGGTCGTCCCATCGCTCATGTTCGCGAACCTATCCCTGCTCAAGCGGCTCGGTCTACCGGAACCGCCGCCGACATGGCGTTGGGAGGACTTCCTTGCCCTGGCCGAGCGCGCCACCGCGGATACCGACCGGAACGGGGCGCTCGACGTTTTCGGCGTGGCCGGCTGGTCCTGGCTGGATGGGGCGTATTCCAACGACGAACTCCTCTTTGACCCTTCAGGGTCCTCGGCCATGCTAGACCACGACGGCGTGATAGACGCGGTGGACTTCTATCTCCGCCTAGCCTCCCTTACGAGCGGAACCCTGGTTCCCGACTTCGAATCGGGCCGCGTCCTCTTCGCTCCCTTTCCGTACTCCTCGTACCGCGCCTACCGCTACTATCCGTACAGCCTCCAGCGCTTCGGCGACTTCGAGTGGCGGGCTTTGCCCATGCCGCGGGGACCGAAGGGGAAAAACGCCACCGAGCTCCGCGTGCTCCTGGTGGGGATGGCCAAAAGATCGCGGAGGAAAGAAGCTGCTTGGACCTTCCTGACGCACCTGACCACCGACGAGGAGGCCGCGTACCGCATACTGGGGTATTCGCAGGGGCTGCCCCCACGGAAGGGGATACTCTTCACCGAGCGGTCCCGCTCCATCCTGGAACGCCATATCTCCGGGGAAGAGGAACCCCTCGACGCGGCGATGTTGGACAGGGTGGTCTCGGATTCCATCGTCGTTCCCCGGTTCCGGCGTCATGCCGCGGCCTTGGAACTCGCTTCGCGGGCCATCGTCGCGGAGCGGCCGCAGTCGCCCTCCAGCCTCCGCAACGTACTGAGCCGGGTGGACCAGGCCGTGGAAAATTTCCTCAAGGAGTAGCCATGGCGGGCATGAAATGCCGAGCGGCGGCCATCGTCCTCGTTGCCGTTCTCGTATCCTGCGACGGCCACCGCGGTTCAGGACGGTCGGACCGCCCTGCGGGCGGGAGACGCGTCTTCGGCGCGTCCTACATGACGATGGTGAATCCCTTCTTCGTCGCGCTCGACGACGGCATCCGGGAGATCGTCGAGGCGCGCGGTGACAAGCTCATCTCGTACGACCCGGGCAGCGATCAGCTCAAGCAGATCGATCAGGTGGAGGACTTGGTGCGGATGGGCGTTGACGCCATTTTCCTGAACCCGGTGGATTGGCGGCTCGTGAAACCTGCCCTGGAGTCCGCGCGGCGCGCGGGGATTCCAGTTATAAACGTGGACGCTCCCGTCTTCGACCAGGCGCTCGTGGATTGCCTCGTGGCTTCCGACAACATCCAGGCCGGCGTCCTCCTAGCCGAGGACCTCGCGGCGCGGCTTCCCGTGGCCAGGATCGCGATCATGGAGCACCTGAGCGCCAAGTCCGCGCTGGACCGGACCGAGGCGTTCCAGCGCACGCTCGCGGGTCGGGGCTCATACAGTGTGGTGGCGCGGCATTCTTCCGACGGCAACATCGAGCAGGCCCTCGTCGGCATGGAAACGATTCTCCGTTCCGGCGCGCGGGTTGAGGCGGTCATGGCGACGAACGACCCCTCGGCGACCGGAGTCATCGCGGCGCTGGACGCCGCCGGAGCGGCGGAGGGCGTACTCGTGTACGGCGTGGACGGAGCCCCCTACGCGAAGAAGATGATCGCCGAGGGCCGGATGACGGCTACCGCGGCCCAGTCGCCGATGGAAATCGGCCGTACGGCTGCCGACGTCGCGTACCGCCTGCTGGCCGGAGAGCGCGTCGAAAAAAACGTCCTCGTTCCCGTCTTCCTCATCGACTCATCCAACGTGGATCGGTACGGGACGGAGGGTTGGCAGTGAGGGAGCGCGGCGGGCGGGTGACGATTGTCATACCGCGCGCGAATGCTTTTGACGCCTCCGCGGAAGCGGCCGTAGGCTGACCCCAGCGGGTCTCGATGAGACCCGATAGGGTCCGTGGGGCCCGGCGGATTCCGGTAGGAATCCGAGTAACGAAAGGAGGCTCTCATGAAAAGATTCGCTCTCGTTTTGACCTGCGCGTTGATCGCGGCGGGCGGCCTGTTCGCGGGCGGCCAGGCCCAGGGCGGCAAGGCCCTGGCGGTCGCGGCTACGTTCGGCGACCTCGGCAATCCGTTCTTCTACACGATGGGCAAGGGCGTCGAGGACGCGGCCAAGAAGATCGATCCGAACGCCAAGGTGACCGTCGTCTCCTCCGGCTACGACCTCAATACCCAGGTCGGCCAGATCGATACCTTCATCGCCGCCGGCGTGGATATGATCATCCTCAACGCGGCCGACACGAAGGGCATCGCCCCGGCCGTCAAGAAGGCGAAGGCCGCCGGCATCATCGTCGTGGCCGCGGACGTGAACGCCGACGGCGGCGTGGACGCCACCGTCACCTCCAACAACTTCCAGGCCGGCCAGCAGTCCGGCGAGTACATCGCCAAGCGCCTCGGCGGGAAGGGCAGCATCGTCATCGTGAACGGCCCGCCCGTCTCCGCGGTCATCGACCGAGTCAACGGCTGCAAGGAAGTCCTCGCCAAGTATCCCGACATCAAGATCCTCTCCGACAACCAGAACGCCGGCGGCAACCGCGAAGGCGGCCTCCGCGTAATGACCGACCTCCTCACCGCTTTCCCGAAGATCGACGCGGTATTCGCCATCAACGACCCCACCGGCATCGGAAGCGAGCTGGCCATGAAGCAGGCCAAGCGCGATAAGGAGATGTTCGTGGTCGGCGTCGACGGCGCCCCCGACGCCGAAGTGGCCCTCAAGGTCGCCGACGGCTCCTTCGCGGCCAGCGCTTCCCAGGACCCCTACACCATGGCCACCAAGGCCGTCGAAGTGGCTTGGGAGGTCAAGAACGGTAAGAAGCCCGCCGACCCGCTGATCCTCATCCCGACGACGCTCATCACCCGCGACAACCTCGCGAGCTACAAGGGCTGGACGAAGCCCTGAGCGCGCGGAGCGGATAGAACGCATCCGTAATACCGAAAAGCACGGCGTTCCTTTCCGGGGCGTCGTGCTTCTTCAGTCGACCATCGAGGATGAAAATGCCGAACGATACGAACGAAATCGTCCTGTCCGTCCGCGACATCTCCAAAAGTTTTCCCGGCGTGCAAGCCCTGCGGTCCGTCTCGCTCGACATCCGCCGAGGAGAAGTGCACGTCCTCATGGGGGAGAACGGCGCGGGCAAGAGCACGCTCATGAAGTTGTTGGCCGGTGTCTACCAGCCCGATTCGGGGGAGATACTGCTTGAAGGCTCGCCGGTCAAGATGGAGAACCCCCTCAAGGCGCAGCAGCTCGGCGTCAATTTGATCAATCAGGAATTGAACATCGCCGCCAACCTCACCGTCGCGGAAAACGTGTTCATGGGCAACGAGCTCAGCCGCTTCGGCCTATTGGATAAGGCCGCCATGGCGGAGGGCGCGAAGGAAGCGATCGCCAAGTTGGGCTCATCCTTCCCCGTGGACGTCGTAGCCGGAACCCTGAGCATCGCGGAACAGCAACAGATAGAGATAGCGCGGTCCATGCTGCACAACGGCAAGATACTCATCATGGACGAGCCTACCGCCGCGCTCAGCGACCGTGAGACCGACCGCCTCTTCCGCCTCATCCTTTCGCTCCGCGAGAAGGGCATGGCGATCATCTATATCAGCCACCGGTTGGCCGAAGTCGCGGTCATCGCCGACCAGGTCTCCGTCCTCAGGGACGGCGCCTACATCGGTACCCTGCGTAAACCCAACCTGGACAACGCGGAGATCGTCCGCATGATGGTCGGCCGCGAGCTCACGGATTTCTACAAACACGAAGTCGCGTCCAACCGGATCGAGGGACGCCTGGAGGTCCGCGGCGTCACCGACGGCAAGCTCGTGAAGAGCGCGAGCTTCACTGCCGCGGGCGGCGAGATCCTGGCCTTGTCGGGCTTGGTCGGTTCCGGGAGGACCGAACTGGCGCGGCTCATATTCGGCGCCGACCGGAAGACCGCGGGCGAGGTCCTGGTGGACGGCGTTCCCGTCAAGATCGACGATCCCGAGGACGCCATTTCCGCGGGCATCGGGTACGTGCCGGAAGACCGCAAGTCCCAGGGTCTCTTCCTGGAATTGAGCGGGCACGAGAATATAACGATGAACATAATCGGCCGCACCGCGATGGCGGGCGTATTGGCCGGTAAGAAAAACAACGAGATCACCCGGAACGCCATCGACCGATTGCGTATCCGTATCGCCGGGCCGCAGGCCAAGGCGTTGAGCCTCTCCGGCGGCAACCAACAGAAATTGCTGCTTGCTCGATGGCTCGAAATACAACCCAAGGCCATCATCCTGGACGAGCCGACCCGCGGCGTCGACGTGGGGGCCAAAAGCGAAATCTACAAGCTCATCGGTGAGATCGCCTCCCAGGGGGTGGCCGTCGTATTCATCTCAAGCGAACTGCCCGAAGTCGTAGGGATCGCCCAGCGGGTATTGGTGATGCGGAACGGCCGGCTCGTCGCGGAGCTGAAAGAGAAAACCGAAATCACCCAGGAACGGATCATGGCCTACGCCACCGGCGTGGAGCCCCCGCAACGCGCATACGCGGCCGGCGCCGCGTCGGAAAGCTGAGAGAGGAGTTTGGAAATGGCAACGTCAAAGGGGACTTCGGGGCGGGCCGTCACTCGCAAGATGATACGGGATCTGGGGATTTTACCGGTCCTCATCCTGATCGTCATCATGTTCAGCTTCGCCACCGATACCTTCATGTCCGCGAACAACTTGGTGAATATTTTCCGCCAGACATCCATAAACATCGTGCTCGCGGTCGGCATGACCTTGGTCATCCTGACCGGCGGCATCGACCTGTCGGTGGGCTCGATACTGGCCGTCACGGCGGTCATCGGCGTCATGACTTCGCTCAATCCGGCCCTCCAGTGGGGCACGGTGCTGTTTCCGCTCCTGGTCGGCTTGGCCATCGGCATCATAAACGGCGTCCTCGTGGCCTACGTGAAACTGCCGCCGTTCATCGCCACCATGGGTACCATGACGACTTTCCGCGGCGCTTCGTACCTCATTCCCGACGGCACCACGATCATCAACAACGACCTGAATTTCGCCTGGATCGGGAACAACTATTTAGGGCCGATCCCCTGGCTCGTGGTCATCGCCCTGGTGGTGGTCGCCTTGACCTGGTTCCTATTGCGCAAGACCGTGCTGGGGGTGCGCATCTACGCGGTGGGCGGCAACGCCCAGGCCGCGCGGCTCACGGGCATCAAGGTCGGCTACGTGCTGGTATTCGTCTACGCCATATGCGGGCTGCTCTGCGGCCTCGCCGGCGTCATGACCGCGAGCCGCCTGTACAGCGCATCGGGGCTCCTGGGAAACGGCTACGAGTTGGATGCCGTCGCGGCGGCTATCCTCGGCGGGACGAGCCCGAACGGGGGCATCGGCAGCGTGGCGGGTACGCTCATCGGCTCCCTCATCATGGCGGTGCTCAACAACGGCCTCACCCTCATGAACGTCTCCTCGTTCTGGCAGATGGTCATCCGCGGCATCGTCATCATCCTCGCCGTCATCATCGACAAGTTCCGTACCCGGACGACAGCCTGATGCGCGAGCGGTACATTGACAGCGCTGGCGCCGAGCGGACAGCATAGCGGACCATGCGACTCGGCATAGACCTCGGGACCGGTTCACTTAAGCTCATGGCCGCTGACGAAGCGGGGCGTCCGCTCGGCACCGCGTCGCGGCCCTATCGCATCGTCGCCCCCGAACGGGGCGCCGCCGAGACGGATACGGAGGAGTGGATAGAAGCCCTCCGGGACGCCTGGGGCGAGCTGTCGGCTCGCCTCAAGGCGGAGGGCCGCGACTGCCTTCCTGAGTCGATAGGCCTTTGCGGCCAGATGCACGGCGTGGTTCCCGTGGACTCAGGTTGCCGTGCCCTGCATCCTGCCGTCTTATGGGCCGACGGCCGCAGCGGCGAATTCCTCGGAGTTTTCGACGGTCTCCCCGCCGCCTTCCGCGCGAGCCTCATGAACGCCCCCGCCGCGGGTATGGCGGCCCTCGTCATCCTCTGGTTCAAGAA
>JAEWSV010000186.1 GCA_023398155.1 Spirochaetota bacterium | reverse complement strand
GCCATAGCCTCCGCGAAGGGAGCCGTCGATACGATCCGCTCAACGAGGCAACTCACCGAGGGCACCGCCGCGACCATCCTGGGCCCGGCCGGCGAAAAATACCCGGTCAAGATCATTTCCGCCCATGGAGAACGACTCGTCATCGAAATGCCGGTGAACGCTCTCGGAGAACCGGTACGCATCGCGCGCGGAGCAAAACTCGCCTTTTCCTTTCATGATAGGTCCCGGCAGGGATACCGTTTTGAGACGCGCGTCGCGTCCCTCACCTCCAATGCTTTGGAGCTGGCCCATACCGATCATCTGACGGTTTTGCCGAGCCGAAAACACCTACGGGTGGAGACCAATATCGCGTGCTATTTCTCGTCGGTCCGTATCCTTCTACAGACCGTAGATCGAAAAACCGTGAAGAAGACGGTATCGGACGACCGCAGGACCATGGGAAACATCTTGGACTTATCCGCCGGGGGATGCGCGATAAAGACAGCGGCGACCTTGAAGGTCGGCGACTATCTCAAAGTGGAATTCGACGCCGCCCGCGGGCATACGCTCGCGGCTATCGGGAGGATCGTGCGGACGAATCGAGCGGGGAGCGTCGGAGGCATCATGCACATCCAGTTCGCGAAGGTGCCCCTGCGCGCCCTCAACGTGATCAATGCCCTGGTCTACGGCTATGACCAGGATTGACCGGCATCCTCCGATCGCTTACTATTCCGACAGATGAAAGTAGTCGATCTCAAGGATATCGTTCGCAAGGACGTCCCTATCTACTACCGCAGACTCTTCACGGGCACCGCGGTCCTCGATGTTCTCAACGAACGTCTGGAGCGCCGCATCGAATTCGCCATTGAGACGAAACCGACGGGGGCGAGCGAAATCGCCGTGAACGTCGTCGATGCGCTGGAATATCCGCTCGTTCCCGTACTGCGCGAATTGCGTGCCAAAGTCGCCGTGCTCGACAAATCGGGAGCGTTACCCTGAAGGTTTTCGTTACCCGGGAGAGCGAAGAGACGATCCGGCTGGGGGAGCGGATCGGCCGTAAACTTTCGCGCGGAAGCGTCATTGCGCTCAGGGGCGGACTCGCCGCCGGCAAGACTACGCTCACCAAGGGAATCGCCCGCGGCCTCGACGTCGCCGAAGACGTGACGAGCCCGACCTATACCATCGTATCGGAATATCGCGGCCGCTTCCCGCTCTATCATATGGATGCCTATCGCCTATCGGGAGAAGAGGATTTCCTCTCCATCGGCGCCGAGGAACTTCTTTACGGTGAAGGCGTATGCGTCGTGGAATGGAGCGAACGCGTCGAATCCTGTCTTCCCTCTTCGACGTACCGTATCGCGCTCGAAGCGCTTGAGGACGGCAGCCGGCGCATCACCGTGGAAGCGCCTCCGCTCGAGGAGACCCTGCCGTGATCGCCCTCGCGCTCGATGCCGCCACCGATCTGCTTTCCGCCGCGCTCTTGACCGATGACGGCGTCTACTACATGGAAATCGATGCGGGCTTGCGCCACTCCGAACGCCTCTTGGAGATGACAGACGCCCTCCTCGCCTCCGCCCGCCTGGCGCCCTCGGCGCTCGGCCTCGTTGCGTGCATGAAGGGCCCCGGCTCGTTCACCGGGTTGAGGATCGGCATGTCCGCGGCGAAGGGCATAGCGGCTTCGCTGGGTATCCCCCTCTTCGCGGAGCCGACCCTCGACTGCATCTACGCGAGCCGCGCCGCTTGGCCGGGATTCGTCCTTCCCCTCATCGACGCCAAGAAGGGGCGCTGGTTCGCCGCGGTCTATGCGGACGGCGAGCGCCTGACCGACTACCTGGACGCCGCGCCCGAAGAATTGGCCGCGCACCTGGCCGGAGACCGGCCCGTCCTCCTGACCGGCTGCGACGCCCCGCGCGCCGCCGATGCCCTCTCCCCCTTTATCGCCCCAGGCCGGCTCCGCGTCGACAGCGCCCATCGGCGCGGCGCGGCGCGGGAGCTGCTTCTTTCGGCAATCGATCGGTACGGCCGGATAGGAAGCGGAGACGGTGATAGTATTGGACCGGAGTATTTGCGTAAGAGCGAAGCGGAGCTGACTCGCGAAGCGACATCTACAGTGACACCAGCCGGAGGTTCCAATGAATAAACCGAGTACTCCCCCACGCGGGGAACCGCTCGATGCCGAAGAACTCGAGGCCTTGGACGAGGTCGGACCCGATGAAGACGCCGCGACGGATTCCATTCCGGTAGACGTCATACCGCCGCCCGCCGCAGCCGCGTTCGCGAACAGCATCTTCCCCGTTCTCCTCGTGGACGAGGACTTCCGTATCCGGTTCGCGAATAAAGCTTGCGACCGGCTCTTTTCCGGTTTCTATCGCCTCGCGGGCAGCCTATTCACCGATCTCTTCGGTAGATCCCTCGGCCCTTCTACACTCAAGGAAATACGGTCGGCGATCCGTTCGCCCGAGCGAGGATACTCGTGGAAAGGCCTCATCCGGAGCAAGGCGCGCGAGGCGGGGACCATCCTGACCAAAACCTATTTCGTTCCCGTTTACGCGAACGCAGAGTCGGCCCGGGCTCCCTCGGAGTTCATCGTCCTATTCGACGACGTTACCGAAGAGAACAAGGCCCTCCTGCGCAGCGTCTTCTTGAGCCTCCTGGAGGCCTCCAAGCTCAAAGACAACGATACCGGCAAGCATATCGTCCGCGTGAACCGCTATGCCCGCCGTTTGGCCGAAGAGCTGTTCGACCACCCCGGCTACGAATCCATAGACCGGGATTTCGTCGAGGACATCGGCTTCCTCGCCTCCATGCACGACGTGGGCAAAATCGGCACGCCGGACGATATCCTCAACAAGGAAGGCCCGCTTTCCGACTGGGAGTGGGCGATCATGCAGGAGCATACGAAGAACGGAGCCTATATCCTGTCGACTTACCCGAATCCGATGGCCCGCGAGATCGCGCTCAACCATCACGAACGGTGGGACGGTACCGGGTATCCATTCAAGATCGAAGGGACGATGATCCCCCTATCGGCGCGCATCGTATCCCTCGTGGATGTGTATGACGCGCTCCGCATGAAG
>JAEWSV010000014.1 GCA_023398155.1 Spirochaetota bacterium | reverse complement strand
CTTTCACGTTGTAGGCGCGGAAAATCGCGTCCTTCCAGGCGCCGGAGGCGAGGAGCTCCGGCGTGAGGGTGCCGATCTCATCGCCGGTGATGCCCGCGGCCTCGAGCGCGGCGGCCACGGCGCCGCGCTCGGCGGTGAAGCCGTACACGACGGTCTCGCGTTCCACGATGCGGAAGGCGGCGTCCTGGGCGCCCCGCTTCTTCGCCACGCCCGCCATCGCGAGGCGTTCGGCGTCGGAAAGGTCGGCGTCGGAGAGGAGTCCGGCGGGAGCGATCGCGGCGCGGTCCAAGAGGCCGCGGAGGACGGTCATGCGGGTCGCCGCCTCGCCGCTCTTCGGGATACCGTTCGCGAGGAGTTCGGCGGCCGCGCCCAGGGAGACGCGCTTGGCGGCGTCCATGGCCAGGAGGCCGAACTTGGAGAGGGCGCCGAAGGCGCTGCCGACTATCTTGTTCTCCAAGCCGAGCGCCGCGGCCAGTTCGCCCATGCTGTGGGAGCCCTTGTCGCGGAGCAGGAGGAGTACGCGCTCTTCCGGGGTTCCCGCTTCTTTCCAGGAACGTCCGAGCTCGGTGAGCTCGTAGGAGACGCTCGTCTCCCGGCGGAGCTCGGCCACGAGCCCCTTCCCCGCGAGCCACGACAAGGCCTGGTTGCCGTTTCCCGCCTTGAAGTCCAGGTCGGCCTCGACCTTTTCTATCGTGAGCTCCGTTCCGTCCCGGTAATGGCGTAGGATTCGCACCTCGAGCGGGTGCAGGTTCTTTACGACGGTCTGAATGTCCATAGAGTCTCCTGGATCGCGTTTTAGCCGCGTTGTCGGGCGGCTGCCTTCCGGTTACCCGCGGGGCCCCCACCGGCCGGCGCGAACGCGTCGGCCCTCAGGCGGAGGCCCGTCGAAAAGGCGGACCGCCCGTATAAAAAGCGGGCGGCGCCGTGAGGAAGCGGGATACGGCCGGCCGATCGTCGTAAACCGACGGCAGGCGGGAAACGTCGCGATCGTTCATGCGTGTTCCATTGATACTCGAGAACCCCATCCGTTGTAAAGTCTGGCCCCCAAAACCTTACTCTCTTCTCCCGCTCGGAAGCGGAACCCGCGTATCGCCTTGCGCGAACGCCGGAGCGCTGGTAAGATCGAGAGACCGTGAAACCTCCTTGGGCGCCTCAGGTTACCGCCTCTTCCGCCCGACCTCTCGACCGCAAAACCCCCTCTACGATCAGGACACGATTCGTTCTCGTCGTCGCCGTTTCCTTGATGCCGAGCCTCATCATCGCGGCGGCGACGGGGTACCAGTTGGCGGTGGCGATCATCCGGACTTCCCGTTCGGAGGCGGCGCGGACGGTGGACGCGATCGCGGCGCATCAACGGCTTATCCTCCAGAGCGCGGAGCAGATGCTCCGCACGCTCGCGGCCTCCAACGCGGTTCAAGCCGGCGACATCATCGGCATGCGATCGTTCTTCACGCGCCTCGTACAGAGTAATCACCAGTACGCCACCGTCCTCGCGACCGACCCCGCAGGCCTCGTCGTAGCTTCCGGCATCAAGATCGATCCGTACGCCTTGAGCGACCGGGCGTACCTAGCCGAAGCGATCCGGCGGCGCACCCTCGTTTTCGGGCCGTTCACCATCAGCCGGGCGACGGGGCTGCCCGTCATACCCATCGCCCTTCCCGTCCTCGATAACGAAGGCCGGGTTCGGTTCGTCCTCATCGCCTCCCTCCGGGTGGACGTGCTCACCAACGTCCTCAGGGGAAGATCCCCGCCCGAGGGCACGGTCATGGAGATGATCGACAAGAACGGCGACCGCGTGTATCGCTACCCCGCTGATCCCGCTTTCCCGTACGGGCAGAAGGGAGACCAGGAACTCCTCTCGTCGCTCGCG
This sequence comes from Spirochaetota bacterium, assembly GCA_023398155.1. Classification (GTDB taxonomy): domain Bacteria; phylum Spirochaetota; class Spirochaetia; order Treponematales; family Breznakiellaceae; genus JAEXTK01. Next base: position 1,295 of record JAEWSV010000014.1, on the reverse strand, counting down.
CGCGAGGCGGCGAATGCCCCCTTCTCCGTCGCTTATCGAGGTAGGCGCGTATTCGCCCGTTCCGCGACCATATCCATGGATCCGTCGCAGGAAGTCGTGTTCCACATCCATATGGCGATGCCGGCCGACACGAGCAATACGCCGATCATCTTGATTCCATACATTTCCTTCGCCTTGCTTTCCGTCGGAATTTCCATCGCCCTGGCATATTGGCTCTACGCGCGGTCCATCGGCTTCCGGCTCGGGTCCATCGCGGAGGTGGCTTCGGGCATCAGCCAAGAATACGGCGCCTCCATCCGTCCCCCGTTGGACGGCGAAGACGAACTGGATCTGCTGCGCCGGACCCTGGTGGACTCCGCGGAGACTCTCCGTCGTCGCGAACGGGAGCGGCAGGAAGCCTCCGCGCTCATCGAAGCATCCCTCCGGGAAAAGGAAGCCTTGCTCAAGGAAATCCACCATCGAGTCAAGAACAATTTCCAGGTCATCTCCAGCCTCCTCAATCTCCAGGCCATGACGATCAGCGACGACCGGATCCTTAGGATGTTCGAAGAGAGCCGGAACCGCATCCAGTCGATGGCCCTCATCCACGAGCGGCTCTACCGGTCCGACGAATTCGCGAGCATCGACTTCGGGGATTATGCCCGCTCCATGGCCGATCAGATCGAATCGACCTACGCCGACGTCGCCGACCGGGTCTCCGTCCGCGTCAACGCGGGCAAGGCCCCCCTGCTCTTGGACGCGGCGGTCCCGCTAGGGCTCGTCCTCAACGAGCTCCTTTCCAACTGCTTCAAGCACGCCTTCCCGTCGGGAAGGCGCGGCGCCGTCCTCGTGGAGCTCTCCGCGGGCGAGGAGCGGCACGGCGTTTTCTCGGTGCAGGACGACGGCATCGGACTTCCCGCCGATTTCGACGAGCGGCGCTCGGGAAGCCTCGGCCTCGAACTGGTCGCCACCCTGACCGACCAGATCAAGGGAAAGCTCAGGTTCGAGTCCCCGCCGAACGGCAAGACGATCGGCACGCGGTTCTCCCTTTCCTTCCCCCTTCCCGACGGCGTCGACTGGACGGCGGCGGAGAACGAGGCGATACTCGACGCATGAAGTCCGCCACGAAGGAACTATGGTTCGAAACGAAGCGACCGCGGGAATTCATCAACATCACGAACCGGGTCGCGGATCTGGTTCGGGATTCCGGCGTCCAGGAAGGGCTCTGCCTCGTCAACGCCATGCATATCACCTCCAGCGTCTTCATCAACGACGACGAGCCGGGCTTGCATAAGGATTTCGACGACTGGCTGGAG
>JAEWSV010000012.1 GCA_023398155.1 Spirochaetota bacterium | reverse complement strand
GCGTTCCTCATCGCGGCGGAGGCGGCGTGGTTGTTGAAATAGACCGCCGTTCGAGCGGCCCGGGGGACCAGAACCGCGACTCGGTCCGCGATGGAGGCCAGCTCCTCGCTCGAGTAGGTATACGCGTAACGGCTGTTGTTGTCGCCCGCCCACCACGCTTCCCGGTTCCTCCCGTGGAGGCGCATATAGGCGAAATCGGCCGTCGCGATATCCTCAGGCGGCGGCAGGCCTACCAAGTTCGGCATGTCCGTGGAGACCAAGGCCACCGACCGTTTCTCCAGCTCCGCGTACACCCGGGAGCGGTACCAGTCCGCCGTCCGGTATTCCACGGCGACCGGCAAGAGCGAGAATCGATCCAGGAGTTCGCCCAGGTAGGCCCGGTTCGGCTCGGTGTAATGGAACGAGTAGGGGAACTGGAACAGCAGGGCCTCCAGGCGCCCGGCCGCGGCGAGCGGCGCGATCGCCGCGCGGAAGAGCTCGGCTTGGCCTTCCCATTCGCCCTTCGCGATCCTGTGGGTCAGGGACCCGTACGCCTTCACGGAGAACGTCATATGGGGATCCGAGGCCGCGAGGAACGTTTCCATCTGGGCCGCCGTCGGCATCCGGTAATAGCTGTAATCGAGCTCCACCGTGGAGAAGAGCCGCGAGTACGCGCGGAGATAGCCCCGCGGCTTCGTCCCCGCCGGATAGTGTTCTCCGACGAGCGACGCGTAGCTGTACCCGGAAGTACCGATGGCGATGGTGGGCATATGAAGGAGAATATATCATCTCCGACCGGCGAAGCGAGATCGGTGAAGTCGCATACGTGAAGGCGTGGTTCTTGACCACGAGGTAGAGGAGCGTTCCCGCGTGGCCCACTGGCGGAACTGGGTGCCGGCGGCGGCCAAGCCGCCGGATTTGATTTGACGCGGTAGCCGATGGAGATGATCACATCGAGGTTGTGACAGTCGATGCTTCTCTTAACTTATCGCTTTCCTTCGCTTTGAACTGTCAAGGATTCCTTGGCAGTTGAGGTACGGTCCAGCTCCCCTTCGGCAAAGAATTTTTGATGCGTAGGCTTTAACTCTGCGTCGCCGCTCCAAGGCGTCGCCGTCCTCCCTAATGCTACGGATAGGTTCTCGACTCCCCGATCGGCTATCCTACCTCCGCACCCGCTCCCGCCGCCATTTCACCATCCGGACGATGAGGTCCTTGGGGAGGGGCTTTCCGTTCGGGAACTGGACGGAGCCCTTCCCCTGCTTGTACGGGGCGAGCTCGGCGGCGAAGGCCTCTATGGTTTCGGGGGCCGGGTAGAAGCCCACGTGGCGCGCGTAGCCGGCGATCATGATCTGCGCGTCCCGCTTGCCGCCCGGAATCAGCGCGAAGGCGGGGATGTCGTAGTTGAAGAGGAGCTCGGCGTCCGGGGCCGCTTCTAGGATAAGGGCTTTGAGGAGGGCGAGGGCTGCCCGCGTCTCTGCCGGCTGATCGGCTATGTACTCGTCCACCCTGGCGTAACTTTTCTTATACCTCATGGCGATTTCTCCCTGTTCGTACCCGCGGAGCATGGCGATTGCGAATATACCGCCCCGCGGGAGGTTTTGTCCGTGTTATGTATTTCATCGGCGTCTCCGCTGACGGTATACGAATAGGCGTTTTTTTTGTGTTTCCTTTCGCGGGCTCCCGTGTTTATTATTCATCCTCGCCCTAGTTAAAACCAGGGGAGGAGCTGGGGAGCGCCCAACGCCCACGGGGTTGATGGCGCTCCGGACGACAACGCGCGACCATAGCGTCGCGAAGACCGCTCCGGTCCGGGCCTCGCGGCCGTTTCCGAGCGATGTCTTCAAGGAGAGTTCCTCATGAAGTCGGTCTTGTCGAAATTCGCGACAATCGCCCTGCTCGCCTTCGTCCTGGCTCCGGCGGCCTTCGCCGGGGACGACGAAGCTCCGCGCACCCTGTTTTCCGTCGCCGACCTGCGTTTCAGCGGCCACGGCGGACCGGTACTCCGCGGGACGACCCTCGGCGGCGAGCCCGCCTTCCTAGCGGGCGGGCGCGGCGGCCTCATCGTCAACGACAGCCTCTCGCTCGGGTTCGGCGGCTGCGGAACGGGATATACCGAGGCGAAGGCCGTCTTCGAGGGCGAGGAGAAACGGATCGGGTTAGGCTACGGCGGCTTCATGGCCGAGTACTACTTTTTCCCGAAAGAGCTCGTTTTCTTCTCCGTCGGCTGCCTCGCCGGCGCCGGTTCCGTCTCGGACTTCTACTACCGCGCCGATGACGAGAGCGCCTTCTTCATCCTCGAACCCGAAGCGAACGTGTACCTGAACGTCACGCGGTTCTTCCGGTTGGGCGCCGGCGTCACCTATCGGTACACCAACGGCTTGGACCTGGAGGGCTTCGACGACGAGGATATGCGCGGCCTCTCGGGGTCTCTGCTCTTCGATTTCGGTTGGTTCTGAAAAGGGGGGCCGTCCGGGCTTCGGTGGCGGACGGCCTTCCTTTTCCTTCACCCGGTTACCGCATGATGGACCATAAATTCGCAGTAAATAAAAAGGTAGCGGCGGATGCGCTCGTGGATCGCGAACCTGATCAGTATTTCAAGACTCGCGCTCATGGCGCCTTGGGCGTTGGATCAGCGGATGGGCGGAAAGTCGGCGCTGCCGTACATGTGCGCGATCGCGGCTACGGATCTGCTTGACGGGCGGGCGGCGCGGTGGCTCGGAACGAGTTCCGCGCTGGGCGCGCGCATCGATTCGGGGTGCGACTTCGCGGTCCTCTCCATCGCCGCGCTGATTCTCGCCATTGACGAACCGCGCTACCTCTTCGTCGCCCTCTCTATGGTCGCGGCCTTCGGCTCCTGGAAATACGTCCATCGAAGAGCCGGGCGACCGGTCTACACCCGGCTCGGAAAGTACGACGGAGCCCTGCTCTACGCCCTAGCCCTATTCGGAAGTTCAGGCGCCTGGTTCGACTCCGGTATCGCGGCCGCCGCCCGCGGGGCGGAGCCCTGGCTCATAGCGGGGACCGCGCTGTACTTATCCGCGTCGGCAGCGGAGAACCTCGGGCGCTTATCGGCTGAACGGCGGCCCGCGCCGAAGGCTCGCGCCGGCCGCTCCCGCCGGAACCGCATTGCCCAAGCGCCGACCCTCCCGGTATGATCGCGCATCATTCCGGGAGGGCGTTGTTTGAAGAAGCTTAAGGTTTTGCAATTCGGCGCGCGGGAACTGCGGGAGAAGGCCGCGCCCGTGAGCGTTTTCGATAAGAACATCCATTCGATCATCGACGATATGGCATACACGCTCAAAGTCCGCGGCGACGGGGCGGCCCTCGCCGCGAACCAGGTAGGGATATTGAAACGCATCGTCGTCATCGATACCCAGGACGAATACTACGAGCTCGTCAATCCGGAAATCGTCGAACGATCAGGGACGCAATACGAGATCGAAGGTTGCCTTTCCTTGGACGGCTTCCAAGGCAAAGTGCCGCGTTTCCTTAACGTGAAGGTCCGCTACCAGGACCGGAACGGAGAGGAACGGGAGGTCGAGGCGGAAGGCTACATGGCCAAGTGCCTGCAGCACGAGATCGACCACCTGGATGGTGTGCTCTACACCGACCGGATGGTCGAAGGCTCCGTATGGAATCCCGACACCGGCGCCGAACTCAGGATCGAGGAAGCGCGTATCCTGTCCCGATCCTTCGCGATGGCATAAAAAAGCCCCGGCGGTCAACGCCGGGGCTTCGACACGGGCCGAGTTCTTTACTCTTCCGCCTTTCTCACGATCTGCAGGTGCAGGTCGTCCAGCTGCTTCTGGTCAACGTCGCTCGGCGCCTCGTCCATCGGGCTCACCGCGAAGCTGTTCTTGGGGAAGGCGATGACTTCCTTGATGGAGGTCTCGCCCGCCATGAGCATGACGAGGCGATCGAGTCCGGGGGCGATGCCGCCGTGGGGCGGGGCGCCGTACTTGAAGGCGGTCGTGAGGAAGCCGAAACGCTTCTCCGCCTCAGCGGGATCGAAGCCGACGATCTTGAAGATGCGCATCTGGAGCTCGGGATCGTGGATACGGATGGAGCCCGAGGCCAGCTCGAAGCCGTTGAGCACGAGGTCGTAGAGGTCGCCCTTCACGGAACCGGGGTCGGTCTCCAGGGTGGCGTGGTACTTCTCCTGCGGCCAGGTGAACATGTGGTGGGCGGTGTCCCACTTCTGCTCGTCCTCGTTGTACTCGAACATCGGGAAGTCGATGATCCAGGCGAACTCGAAACGGGCGGGGTCGCAGAAGCCGAGGTCCTTGCCGAGCTTGGTGCGGACGGCGCCGAGGGCGACGTTCGCGATGCGGCGCTTGGCGTCCGCCACGAGGAGGATGAGGTCGCCGACTTTGGCGCCGAGGCCCGCGATGATGGCAGCGGCGTTCTCGGCGAAGAACTTGGACGCGCCGCCTTCCAGGGTCGGCGCGCCTTTCCCGTCCGGACCGGCCGTGACTTTCATCCACGCCATGCCCTTGGCCTTGTAGATCTTGGCCGCGGCTTCCAGCTCCTCGATTTGCTTGCGCGAGTAGTCGGCCTTGCCGGGAACCACGAGCGCCTTCACGCCGCCGCCGGCTATCGTGACGCCGATCTTGGCCTTTTCGGCTTTCTCCGCCTCGCCGGCCGCGAGCGCGTCCTTGAAGGCCTGGAACGTGGAAGCGGCTACATAGGGGCCGAAATCCTGCATCTCCATGCCGAAGCGGAGGTCGGGCTTGTCGGAGCCGTAGAGCTCTAGGGCGTCGTCGTAGGCGAGGCGGCGGAACTTGGCGGGAAGCGCCACGCCGAGGGTCTTGGTGAAGACGTGGCCCATGAGGCCTTCGATCATGGTGAGGATGTCCTCGCGGCTCACGAAGGACATCTCGATATCGATCTGGGTGAACTCGGGCTGGCGGTCGCCGCGGGCGTCCTCATCGCGGTAGCAGCGGGCGATCTGGAAATACTTGTCGAAGCCGCCCACCATGAGGATCTGCTTGTAGAGCTGGGGGCTCTGCGGCAGGGCGTAGAACTTGCCGGGGTAGAGGCGGCTCGGGACCAGGTAGTCGCGGGCGCCTTCGGGCGTGGACTTGATGAAGGTCGGCGTCTCGATTTCGTAGAAGCCGTTAGCGATCATGTGCTCGCGGACGGCGAAGGCGACGTCGTTGCGGAGCTTGATGCGGCGCTGCATGCCGCCCGAACGGAGGTCGAGGTAGCGGTACTTGAGGCGGAGCTCTTCCTTGGCGTCGGACTCCTCCTCGATCTGGAAGGGGAGGACCTCGCACCTGGTGAGCACGACGAGTTTCTTGGCGACGACTTCGATCTCGCCGGTGTCCATGTTCGGGTTCACCATGGAATCCGGGCGGGCGCGCACGAGGCCCTCCACGGCGATGCAGTACTCGTTCTTGAGCTCGGCGGCCAGCGCGGTGAGCTCCGCGGGGGAATCCTGGTCCACGACTACCTGGACGGTACCGTAGCGGTCGCGGAGGCTCACGAAGGAAATTCCTCCGTGGTTGCGGTTGTGGTGGACCCAGCCGTTGAGAGTGACGGTTTTGCCCGCGTCGGCCTTACGTAAGGCGCCGCAGGTGGTAGTGCGCTTCATGCTTTCCATAGAAGGCGACTATATCGCCCCCGCGCGATAGCGCGCAAGGGCCGCTTAAAGATGCGGGCCTCCTTAACATTCGATAATGATTCGATTTCCTCCGCTCCCTATCTTCGCGGTATCGCACAGGAGGTATCATGATTGGAACGATTTTGATCGGAATAGGGCTCGCGGGCACGGTCGCTTGCGGCGCGTTCGGGGAGGGTAGTGAAACGGTAAAGACGCTGAAGCTCGGCGCGGCCAACGCCTTCGTCGTGCAAGGAGAGCGGGGCGATCTCCTCATCGACGCCGGCATGGACGCCGACGGCAAGAAGCTCGCGGCGGCCCTCGCCGCGGCCGGCGAAAAGCCGGAAGATATCGCGGTGATCGTCGTCACGCACGCCCATCCCGACCACGTCGGCGGCCTCGCGGCGATGAAGGCGCTCACCGGGGCGAAAGTGGTCTGTACGGCGGAGGCCGCCGGCTACCTCAGGCGCGGCGCGAGCTCTCCGATAGTGCCCCGCACGCTGATGGGGCGGTTCATCGACGCGATCTCCCCGGAATGGAAGCTCGCCCCCGTAGAGCCGGATCTGACATTCGTCGACGAGATGGACCTGACGCCCTTGGGCTTCGCGGGGAAGGCGGTGCGCATGCCGGGCCATTCCGCGGATTCGCTCTGCATCTTCCTGGACACGGGGGAAGCCTTCGTCGGGGACCTCGTGCGCGGCTCGGGGCGCGACCTCTCCTTCGGCATGTTCTACGAGGATGAGGCCGCCTGCGCCGAAAGCCTGCGCCGGGTGATCGCCGCTTCGCCGCGGACGGTCCGCCTATCGCACGGGACCGCCACCGACCGTCCGAGCATGGAAGCCTTCCTCCGGAGCGCGGGCGCACGGTAGGCAGTCGGACCTATTCCGGCCCCGCGACCCCCTTCCGTTCCTACGCTTGCTTTTCCGGCGGAGTGAACACAAACTTCGATATCAAAAGGTCAAGGTATCGGCGGACGGACGGGGGATTATGAAAAGGTTCATCGCTTTTCTGACACAAGTATACGGCAAAAGATCCAAGATGGTTGCGCGTAAGGCGTCCATGCTCTCCTGGGTCGTGCTTTCGGTAGGCCTGCTCGGCATAGCCCTCGGCGCGATCATGGCAGCGACCGGGGCGGTCGTCGTGGCCGCCCTCGTCATAGTCCTCACCATCCTCTGCGCCGGAGTGCTCGCCCTCGTCCGAACGGGGCGCTATTCGACCGCGACGAACATCTTCCTCATTGCCCTCTTCGCGGTGATGTTCTTCGCCATCAAATTCGACCAATACGTAAGCATCTACGAGTGCTACGTCTACGGGACGCTCGGCCTTTTCCTGCTCATCGTAGCCGGCCTCGTCGGCGATGATCCTCGGTTGATCGGCGTCCTCACGCTCCTCAACGTCGCCGAGATTTTCGTCGTGTACCTCGTGGACGTCCTTCCCGCCCAGGGCGGCAGGCCGACCCTGCTGGACGCCCAATCGCTGGCGACCAGCCTTCTTCTAGTCGCGCTGGGCGGAATCTGCGCGGCGGTCCTGGTGAGGACACAAACCTCGCTCATGGACGCGAGCGAGAGCGAGGGCGCGGCGGCCGACCGCCGCTACGAAAAGACGCGCGCGGCCATCCTCCGCGCGAAGGACCTTATCCTGGAAAGCGGACGGGGGATCGCGGCGGGGGCCGAGCGCACCGCGGAAGCCGTCGCGCGCCTCGAGTCCCTTGCCGCGGGGACGGCGGAGGGCGTCCAGGTGCTGAACGGAGCGCTCAACGAAGCCTTCACGGTGAACGATAAGAACGCGCAGGCGCAGGCGCGGGTCCGCGTGGCCCTGGAGTCGTATTCCAAGGAAGTGTCCGCGGAATCGTCTTCCGTGGAGCAAATGGCCCGCGCCCTCGATACTATCGCTGCCTCGTCGCGGGACAAGCATGACTCCCTGGAACGGCTCAGGTCGATAGCGCGCGAAACCGCCGCGCGGCTGGGCGCCATCAAGACGGCCGTTTCCCGGATCGCCTCCTCCGCTGAGCGCATGAAAGAAATGAACGTGCTCATTTCCGAAGTCGCCGAACGGACGAACCTGCTCGGCATGAACGCATCGATCGAGGCCGCCCATCTCGGCGCCGCGGGGAGGGGGTTCAAGGTCATCGCGGGCGAAATCCGCACCTTGTCCCGCGAAGCCGCCGACGGGTCCACGACCATCGCCGAGATGCTCGCTTCGACCTCTCAATCCATTTCCGAGGCCCAGAACGCATCGACCGAAAGCGCGGCCTTTTTCGCCAACGTCGTCACGGAAATAGAAGGGATTTCGCGCATGATGGAGGACTTGCTGTCAGGAATGCAGGAACTGTCCGTCGGCTCGGGGGATATCCTGGCTTCCGTCGGGAGGGTTTCCGGACTCACGACGAGCACGCGGGAGGTCGTTGAAGCGGCCGAGGCCGGGGTGGAAGGTTCGAAGCGGAGTATGCGGGAGGTGATCGAACGGACGCGGAATATCGAAGAGGCGACGACGGCTATGCGTTCGGCCTTCAGCCTTATCCTTGAAGAACTCAAAGGGGTGCGCATGCACGGAGACCGCAACATCGAACATGTCGAAAACCTCCGCGGCGACTTGGAACGAGTCGGCGCGCTCTCCTAACCGGATTATCGATTCGCGCGCGGAGTAGTCTATTCCGCTAGGCGAGCCTTCCCGCCGCCGGGAACGTGAGGTTGAAGCGCTGCCCGCAGCCGGTTTGCCACGATAGTCTTCCGTTGAGCTGGAGGGAGAGGGCTTGCGTAAGCTGGAGCCCTAGGCCCGACGACGCCATGGAGAAATCGGCGGGCAAGCCCGGCCCGTCGTCCGCCACTTCAAGGGTGACTTCGCCGTCGCGCTTCCGGATGGAAACGGAGAGGCGGCCGCTTCCCGTTACGGCGAAGGCGTGCTTGAAGGCATTGACGGTTAGTTCGTTGAGCGCGAGGCCGAACGGAATAGCCGTATCCAGATTACAGCGAACCTCATCCGCTTGGAGCTCGATCTGGACCGACGCCTTCCAGACGGACGAAACGAGGTCTATGATGCGTTGACTGTAGCGGCCGAGGTCTACGACGCCGACGTCGCCCGCCTCGTAGAGCATTTCGTGGGCGACCGCCATCGCGGTGATCCGGCTTTCAATATTCTTCCGGAATTCGACGATGTCCCCGTGACCATCCTCTTGGAGACGTACCAGGCTCAACACCATCTGGAGGTTGTTCTTCACGCGGTGGTGGACCTCCTTGAGGAGAACGTCTTTTTGGGCGAGGGAAGCGGCGAGCGACCGGGCGACTTCCTCCTTTTCCGCGTCCCGCAGTTCCAGGGTTTCCGCCATGGAGTCCAAGGCCGTACCGATCTGGGCGAGGTCGGAGTCGTCGTTCCCGATATTGACCCGCGCGCTCAGATCCCCTTCCCGTAGCCGCGTCGTGGTCTCGATGATGAGCGCCAGCCGCGCGCCGAAGAGCCATTGGGAGAGGAAAACGGTGAAGACGATGGAGAGCGTCGTCGACGCCGCCATGAGGAGGAGGTTCCGCGCGAGGACGGCTCGACTCTTCGCGAGCAGAGCGGATACGGGAACGGCGTAGACGAGGTAGATGTAGGGCTCCTCCCCCTCTTCGAGTTTCAGCTTCTTGAAGCCGAAGAGCCGGGTAATGCCGTCGCTTCCCGTATCGACGAAAGCGCTCCGTGCTTCATCGGCGCGGAGCTTTTCCCAGACGCTCGGTTTGATCGGGCGGCCGGTGGGGTTCGTGCCCTTCGGCGGGTAGAAGTACAGGCGGGTGCCGGCCGAGTCCACCAAACCGAGGAAGGAATCTTCGGGCAGCCTGAGTCGATCGAACAGGTGATCGAAGGAATCCAGCCGTAACGTCGCGGTGAGGGCGCCGATGAGCCGCCCGTCATGGTCGAACTGCGGGGCGGCATACGCGAACGAAGGTTTTTCGTCTACGAGATTTAGGAAGTAATCGCCGGCGACGAAGCGGCGTTCGGAGAGGGCGCGACGGACGTGGGGCCGGAGACTGAGGTCGACTCCGGGAGGCAATAGCGAAGAGGCGGTCACGAAACCCCGCTCGTCCACGGCGCTGAGGTTGACGTATTCGGGACTGATCTCATGGACGGAATGCAGGATCTGCGCCATTGATGGCCGATCTCCCTGCTGGAAGGCGGGTAGGGATGCCAAGGTGCGGAGCAGCTGGCGCGTGGAAGCGGCGGACCGCGTCTGGATCGCCTCGAAGGCGAGCGCTTGTCGCTCCACCTGTTCCCTCGCGTGATCCTTGACCTCTTCGCCGTGCTCCAGACTGGTGAGAACGATGATGGCAGCGGGAGGAACGGCTGCCGTGCAGACCGCGAGCGTCAGGGCCGCCCTGATGGAAAGGTGTTTCGGCGCTCGCCGCCTCCTGGCCGATCGATCCACTCGGTATCTCCGATATAAAAGTACGGGCGCTCCGGCCTCGTCCTATTACTATCGGCATCGCGGCGCGTTACATCTCCTTTTCCTCGACATTCTCGAGAATTCTCGCCAAGGTCCGTTCGAACGCGTCGATGTCCGGTTCACCGATGCCTCGATAGAAAACCTCGCCCATTTTCTCGGAAACGCGCCGATAGGCCTCCCCGTGCGCGGCCGCGTCCTTGCCCAAGGCGACGATCACGGCGCGGGCGTCGTCTCCCGCGCGGGCGCGGGAAACCAGGCCTTTCCGCCCCATGCGGGCCAGGGTGAGGGCGAGGGTCGATTTATCGATCCTTGCCCGTTCGGCGAGTTCTCCCTGCCGCAGAGGCCCGTCTTTCCAGAGCAGGTACACGAGGCGGCCTTCGCCGCTCCCGATCTCTTCCAGCCCCTCCTCCTTCATGAGCGAGGCGAACCGCTTGGCCATGGCCCGCGAGACTCGCGAGAGTAAGAAACCCCCGCGCCGTTCCTTGGGATCGGCCGAAGTACGGCCGCCTCTGGAGACCTCGGCTGCGCCGACGCCATCGCGGTTAGCCATCATTCGGCCGCGAATTCTTGCACATGGAGCCCGTGGTAATAGCGGCCCCGCACGGGTACGAAACGGAAGACTTGGAAGTCGCCGCCGTCCAGGCCGCCCGGATAATACATTTCCCAGCCTTTCTTCCAGAGCTTCGCCTTTACCGCCCGATCCTCCACCGATTCCAACGCGCCGTAGAGGGTCAGCCCTTGGTAACGCACGGTGTCTTCGTAATAGAGGGCGCATCGCGGGTCAGCCAAGGCTTGCGCGGTCTTGCGGGAAGATTTGTTGGTTCCGATATACGTGGCGAATCCTTCGGCCATCGGCGCGAAGGCCTTCGGAAGGGTGCCGGTCTTCGATCTCCGCTTCAGGTTGAAGACGACCCTGATGTCGGGCGTCCCGTCGCCGCCGTTCAAGGCGATGCGGACGAATTTGACTCTCGTGGAAAGTTCGAGGGACGCGCGTACCGCCTCTTCCATGATTATCCTCCAGTGAACTAAGATGGAAGGATTATAGTTTTATATAAAACTATATGTCAATGGAGAGTTCTCGGACGCCGGTTGCGTCCTCGAACTCTCTCCGCAGTATTTCTGGCGAAATACTGCTGCCTTACTGTGGCTTTTCAAAACTTGAAAGTTTTGAAAAGCGCTCGGTGAAGGCGGCAAACGCTTTTTGGTAGTCGTCTGGAGTATCCACGTCGAAGAGGACGCCCGGGTCGTCGAGGGTCACGAAGGCGCGCGGGTGGCGGGAGAGGACGGCGCGGAGGTTCGAACCTGCCGGCTCGGCGAGGATCTCGGGGATCAGGGACGCGTCAAGGAGGACGGGATGGCCGGCCTTGCCGTCGTAGGAGGGAACGACGACGGCGCCTTCGGATTCAAGGAGGCGAGCGCAGGTCCGCGGGGAGACGAGGGGGTGGTCGCCGGGGGTGAGGAAGAAACGGGCCGCCTCGACGGCCGCGACGCCGGCGCGTACGGACGTGAACATGCCCGCATCGTAGTCGGGGTTCCGAACCACCTTGACCGCGGGGTAGGCGGCCACGAGGGCGGCTACCCGGTCGGCCTCGTGGCCGGCGACGGCGATCACCGAGCCGCAGAGATCGAGGAAGGTCTCCACGCAGCGCGCGAGGAGGCTCTTCCCCGCGAGATCGAGGGCCGGCTTGAAGGCGCCCATCCGGCTCGAGTAGCCGGCCGCGAGGATGACGGCATCGACCTTACTCATGGATCCCCTTGCCGCGGCTATCGAAACGCACGCGGGGCATGTCGATTCCGCCCGCTCATCGGGAGCGGGCCCGCAGGGCTTCCAAGACCTTCTCCTTCTTCATCGGGAGAGAGCGGAGGCGGACGCCCACCGCGTCGAAGATCGCGTTGGAGATGGCGGGCGGCAGGGGATTGAGGCCCACCTCTCCGATGCCCTTGGCGCCGTAGGGACCTTCGGGCTCGGCCTGCTCAACGATGATGGCCTCGATGGGAGGCACGTCGCCGATCATGGGGACGCCCAGCTTCTTGATGGAGTCGGTTACGACTTTCTCCGCCGTCTCCACGAATTCTTCCGAAAGCGCCAGGCCGATGCCCATGGCCACCGAGCCCTCGATCTGCCCGCGGACGCTCTGCGGGTTAATTGCCTTCCCGACGTCCTGGGCGGAGGCGACTTTGAGTACTTTTACCTCTCCCGTATCCCGGTTCACCTCCACGGCGACCGCGGCGGAAGCGAAACAGTATGCGTAATGGATGGCGTATTCTTCCGGCTTCCGTGCGGGATCGGGGTCGGCCTCGGTACGGTGGGCCCAGGTCTTGGGCGGCACGTACGTGTACTCGACCTCGGGGGCGACGCCTGAGGCGAGGAGTTCCCTACGGATGGAGTCGAGGGTCGCCGCGTCCGCGGCGAGGAGGGACCGCGCCGCCGCGCCGCGCCCCACGACCTCATCGATTTTCGCGCGGAGGCGTTCGGCTGCGCCCTTCACGGCGTTGCCGGTGACGTAGGTCTGCCGGGATGCGGTGGTCATGCCTCCGTCGGGGCAGGAGGCGGTGTCGCAGGAGACGACGTCCACGAGGGCGAAGGGGACTCCGAGGCCTTCCGCGGCGATCTGGGCCGCGATCGTGTCGGAGCCCTGGCCCATGTCCGCGGCTCCCGTCTTCACGAGCACCCGACCGCCGGCCGCGAGTTCCACGACGGCTCCCGCGTGGTCCGATAGGCCCGTGCCGATGCCGACGTTCTTGTACGAGCTCGCGAGGCCGAAACCGAGGGCGATGTTGGCCGGCCGCGGCTTCTCCGCGAACTCCCCCTTCATCCGCTCCAGGGCCGCGGCGGCCGCCTCCAGCGTTCCGAGGTAGGCGGTGCCTTCTCCGAGGATCTGGCCGGTGCCCGTTTTTTTCCCCGGCGCGAAGCCGTTCCTGCGCCTGAGCTCAGCGGGGTCTATGCCGAGCTCGCGCGCGACCTCATCCATCTGGATCTCCGCGGCGAAACAGGCCTGGGTGCTGCCGAAGCCGCGGAAGGCGCCGCTCGGATTCCGGTTGGTGCAGACGCCGACTGAATCGGCGTGGAAATTCTCCACGACGTAGGGGCCGGTCGCGGTCACCGCGGACCGGAAGATGACGGGCTTGGTCTGGGATATATAGGCGCCGGTGTCGGCGACCACCTCGGAACGTACGGCGAGTATGCGTCCGCTCCGGTCGGCGGCGTGGACCATGCGCACCCGCATAGGGTGGCGTTTGGTGCTCATCCTGATCGATTCGGACCGGGAAAGGACCATCTTGACCGCTCTCCCTGTCCGGAGGGCGGCGAGGGCCGCCTGTATCTGGACGGTCGGTTCTTCCTTGCCCCCGAACCCGCCGCCGCACGCGACCATGATGACGCGGACCTTCTCGGCAGGGATGGCGAGGCTGGCGGCGATCATGTCCCGGTAGGCGAGGGAACCCTGGCTGCCCGTCCGCACGATCACCCCGCCGTTTCCGTCGCTCTCCGCGAGGCACGACTCGGGCTCGAGGTAGGCGTGCTCCACCGCGGAGGTCTCGTAGTCGCCCTCCACGACGACGGCCGCCCCTGCGATAGCCTCGTCGAGGCTGCCTTTGCGGACCGAGACTCGGTGGACGATGTTGTCCTTGTCGCCGGCGTGGACGAGGGGGGAGAGCGGCTCCAGGTTCGCCGCGGTGGAGAGGAGGGGCGGGAGGTCTTCGTAGACGACCCGAATCTTGTCGCGGGCGGCGGCGGCCTGGGCCTCCGTCTCGGCGAAGACCGCGGCGACCACGTCGCCCAGGTATTTCACTTCGTCAACGCAGATGACCGGCTGTTGGGGCACGAAGAGGCCGAAGGCGTTCCTGCCGGGCACGTCCTTGCCCGTGAGCACGAGGGCGACGCCCTCCGACTCTTCGGCGGCGGCGACGTCCACCGAAAGTATGCGGGCGCGCTTCCGTTCGCTGAACAGGAACTTGCCGTGGAGCGGCCTTTCGGCGCTTAGGTCGTCGGCGAAAACGGGGGCGCCGGCTACCTTGGCGCCCCCGTCGATCCGGGGCAGGCTCGCGCCAACCGCGCCGTTGGCTACCGATGATGCGACTGGCGCCTGTACCGCGCCGTCGACAGCCGACGCCGCTTCGTCCTGCGCGTTCGGCATGGCGGCTGAGGCGGCGGCTGCTGTCTGCGCCGCGCCGCCAACGGCCTGTTCTGCTTCGCCCGCATCACCCGCGGCCTTCGTCGCGCGTACGGCAGCGGCCGCGGCGCGCACGGCCCGCCTGATGGCCGCGTAGCCGGTGCAGCGGCAGAGGTTGTTCTTGAGGGCCGCGGCTATCGCTTCGTCATCGGGATCGTCGTTCTTGGCCAGGAGGGCCACCGTCGCGAGGACCATGCCGGGGGTGCAGAAACCGCACTGGACGGCGCCCTCGGCGAGGAAGGCGTCCTGGACGAAGTGGCGTCCGGTCTCGGAAGGTTTTCCGTCGGCGCCCACCGCGCCCGGCCCCGAGAGCCCCTCGATCGTGGTGATGCGGGCGCCTGAGAGCTTGGCGGGCTTGAGGAGGCAGGACCGCGCGGCCTCGCCGTCCACGAGGACGGTGCAGGACCCGCAGTGCCCGACCTCGCAGCCGTTCTTCGTGCCCACGAGGCCGAGTTCTTCGCGGAGGAAGCGGAGGAGCGTTCTTCGCTCGTCGATGTCGCGCGATACGGCGACGCCGTTGACGGTAAAGGATACGGTCATGATGTTGTGCCTCCGGATTATTATAGCCGCTTTTCTCGGTTGAAGGGTTTCCCGAGTTCGGCGGGCCCTCTCGCGCGCGACGAACGCGCGAAGGCGAGCACGATCACCACGAGGGCGTACGGCAGCATGACCGCGAACTCGTAGGGGAAGTCGATGCCCGCGACCTGGACCGCGAGCTGGAAGGATTGGGCGAGGCTGAAGAGGAGGCTCCCTCCGAGGATGCCGACCGGATGCCAACGCCCGAAATACACGAGGGCCACCGCGATGAAGCCCCGCCCCGCGATGAGGTCGTCGGCGAACATCTTGGCCTGGCAGAGGGACAGGTACGCCCCCGCGAGGCCGGCCAGGGCTCCGCCGAGGGCCAGGGCCTGGTACCGGGTGCGTATCACGTCTATCCCCATCGTGTCGGCCGCGCGCGGGTGGGTCCCGACGGCGCGGACCTTGAGGCCCCAGGGAGTCCTGAACAGGAGGTACCAAGCGGCGGGTACGAAGAGGAAGGCCGCGTAGGCCACGGGCGTCAGGTTGAAGAGCACCGGGCCGAGGACGGGCAGGTCCGAGAGGAAGGGAATCGGCAGGGGCGCGATGCCCTCCACGCCCGTCACGCCGCCGACGAAATGGCGGAAGAGGGTTCCCGCCGCGCCGACCCCGAGCATCTGGAGGCCGATGCCCGCGATTCCCTGGGGAGCGCGGAAGGTCACGACCACCAGGGCGAAGAGGAGACCGAGCGCGGCGCCCACGGCCATCGCGGCGGCGAGGCCGAGGAAGTTGGCCGCGGAGGCGGGAAGGACCGCCTTGAGGAAGTAGGGCGGCAGGAATCCGGCGAAGGCCCCCATCGCCATGATGCCCTCGCAGCCGAGGTTGAAGACTCCCGAACGCTGGTTGAACATCTCGCCCGATGCGGCGAGGAGGAGGGCGACGGAAAAGGGAAGAGCGAGTGTGAGGATGTTGAGGCCCATGTCCGCGGCGCTCATCGGTCGGCCCCCGGCTCGTGAGGGGTCTCCGACGGGGGCGCCCCCACGGCCGCGCGGCGCGGCCAGGCTGAAGTCCAGGAGGCGAAGAGGCGGTAGGCGCGATCGCGGGCGTAGGGATCGGCAAGGACCGACTTGGCGGCGACTATGCTCAGGATGATCGCTCCTTGGAGGACGTAGACCATGTTCGCGGGTACCGACATGGCGCGCTGGGTCATATCGGCACCGATGAGGAGGAGCCCGAAGAAGAAGGCCGCCGGCGGAATGAGCGCCGGGTGCAGGCCGGCGAAGAGGGCGACCACGATACCCGAGAAGCCGTACCCCGAAGTGATGCCTTCTATCGCGCGCCGGTGGACCCCGGTGAGTTCCACCGCCCCCGCGAGCCCCGCGAAGGCGCCCGAAAGCAGCATGGCGGCGATGAGGCTCCGCTGGACCCGTATGCCCGCGTACCTGGCGGCCTTCGGTTCGGCCCCGGACGCGCGCAGGCGGTAGCCCGCGGTCGTCCTCCAAAGGAGGACGTAGACGAGGATGGCGAGGACGAGGGCGACGATGATGCCCGCGTGGAGCCTGGTCCCCGGCACGAGCCGGTCGAGCCAGGCGGCGCGGGGCAGTCGGACGCTCTGCGGCGTGCCCGAGCCAACGGTCAATTCTTCCGGATCGATCATGGGGCCGCGGAGGAGGAAGCCGTAGAGCTGGGCGGCGATATAGTTGAGCATGACCGTGGAGAGGATTTCGTTGACGTCCCGCTTCGCTTTGAGGTAGCCGGCGAGGCCGCCCCAGAGCGCGCCGGAAGTGGCGCCGGCGAGGAGCGTAAGCGGCAGGAGGGCCGGCTTGGGAAGATCGGGGAAGGCTATCGCGACAGCCGCTGCCGCCGCGATGCCCACAGCCATCTGGCCTTCGGCGCCGATGTTGAGGATGCCCGACCGGAACGCGACTGAGATGCCGAGCGCGACCAATGTGAGCGGAACGGCGCGCACGAGGATCTCGGTGAGGCCGAACGCGTCCTTGAGCGGTTCGGTCAGGATGACGAGGTAGACGGCCAGGGGCTCCACCCCGATGGCCGCGAGCACCGCCGCCCCCGTAAGGACGGCCGCGGCCGCTGCTACGGCGATCACCGCGGCGGAGTACGCGAATTTGAATCGTGCCGTCATCGGGCATCCTCCCCTACCGCGACGCGCTCATCGCCGAGGCCCGCCATGAGGGCGCCGAGCCGGGCGTTCGTCGCTTCCTTCGTATCCAGGGTCTTCACGATCCGCCCCTTGTAGATCACGGCGATGCGGTCCGAAAGGTTCATGAGTTCGTCCAATTCCTCGGAGATGAGCAAGACGCCGACGCCCGCGCTCCTGAGCTCGAGCAATCGCCGATGGATGAATTCCGAAGCGCCCATATCCAGGCCCCGCGTCGGGTAGACCGCCACGAGCACCGATGGAGATCGGGCGAGCTCGCGGGCCAGGATGACCTTCTGGATGTTGCCTCCGGAAAGGGAGCCCGCGGCGACCTGAGCGGAGGAGACGCGGATATCGAAGCGTTCGATGAGTTCAGCGGCGTTTCGCTCCGCCTCGGCGAGTTTGAGGAAGGAGGCGACGCTGAATCTCCCATCGGCGAAATCCTTGAGCACGAGGTTGTCCCGCACCGAGAAGGAGGGGACGATGCCCTCGTTGTGCCGGTCTTCGGGGATATACCCGAAGCCGGCGTCTATGATCTCGCGCGGGGCCTTGCCGAGCATCTCGTTCCCGTCTAGGAGGATCGAACCCCGCTCGGCCTTCCTGAGCCCGGCGAGGGTATCGGCGAGTTCCCGCTGGCCGTTGCCCGAAACGCCCGCGAGGCCGACGATCTCGCCGGATCGGAGTTCAAGCGACAAACCGTCCAACGCGCGGTGTCCGCGGTCGCTCCGCACGGCGAGGTCGCGGACCGCGAGGCGGACCTGTCCGCAATTGTCGACGCAATCGTTGCGGGGCAGCGCCACCTGGTGGCCGGTCATGAGGGTCGCGATATCCGCTGAGCTGTGGTCGGCGGTGTCGCCGCGGAACACGACCTGTCCCCGGCGGAGCACCGCCACCTTGTTGGAGAGGGACTTCACCTCGTTCAGCTTGTGGCTGATGAAGATGATGGAGACCTCGCCCGCCATGCGCTTCAATAGGTCGATGAGCTCGCCAGTTTCCTGCGGGGTCAACGCGGAGGTCGGCTCGTCCAGGATGAGGAAGCGGGCGCCGAAGCAGAGCGTCTTCACGAGTTCCACGCGCTGCTGTTCCCCCACCGAGAGCTGGTCCACGTAGGCGTCCGCGCTCACTGGCAGGCCGTAACGCTCGGAAATCGCGGCGATGCGGCGACGGGCCTCGGCGAGGTCCAACCGGAGGAAACGGTGGAGATCGCGGGAGCCGAGGGCGACGTTCTCCGCGACGGTCATGGAGGGCACCAGCATGAATCGCTGGTGGACCATGCCGATGCCGCGTTCGGCGGCCTCGGCGGGATCGCGGAAGCGCGTTTCCTTTCCGTTGATGAGGAGGCGGCCGGCGTCTGGCTGGTACAGGCCCATGAGGATGTTCATGAGCGTCGTCTTTCCCGCGCCGTTCTCCCCGACGAGGGCGAGGATCTCGCCTTCGCCGACCTCGAGGGTGACGTCGTCGCAAGCCAACACGCCCGGGAACCGTTTGGTCACGCCGTCGAGGCGGAGCGTTCGGATAGGTTCAAGATTGGAGGACATCGATTCCTTCAGGATACCACGGCTTGAGAAGGGGCC
>JAEWSV010000332.1 GCA_023398155.1 Spirochaetota bacterium | reverse complement strand
CCGCAGGCCCGGAGGCCGCCCCCGGGGCGGGCGCCGATTCCGACGCGGCGAGCGCCGAGGCCTCCGAGCCCGTCGATTCCGCATCGGCGGGCATCGCCCTCGCGAACACGCACCGGCGCCTCCGCTTGCTCTTCGGCCGGCGCTACGGACTCGCGATAGAAGGCAGGGAAGGCGGCGGCGTGCGGACGACGATCCGCGTGCCGTTCCGGAGCGAAGGGGGCTACCCGTGTTGAAAGTCGTGCTCGTGGAGGACGAGGACGCGTTCCTCCAGGAACTGGCCTTCGCGACTCCCTGGGAGGACTGGGGCTGCATCGTCGTCGGCCGCGCCCAAGACGGCGAGAGCGGCCTCCGCCTCATCCGCGAGCAGAAGCCGGATATCGTGCTCACCGACATCAGGATGCCGCTCATGGACGGGCTCGCTCTCGCGGAAGCGGCCCGGATGGAGCTCGGCGAGGACGCTCCCGAGTTCATCATCATCTCCGGTTACGGGGACTTCGAGTACGCGCGGAGCGCTCTCAAGCTCGGCGTGCGCAACTACCTGCTCAAGCCCCTGGACGACGAGGAACTCGCCGCGAGCGTGCTGCGGATCGCGGCCGATTTGGAAGCGCGCCGCGGCCGCGATCGCCTGGACCGCATCCTGGACGAGGGTAGGCGGAGCGCCCTCATGCTCTTCCGGGAATACGAGATGGATCGCCGCGAAGACTCGCAGCACCGCTACGTTTCGGCCGCGGTCCGCCGCATCCACGAGGCCTACCAGCGGGAACTCTCCGTGGAAGAGGAAGCGGCGCGGCTGTCCATTTCGGCGGGATACCTTTCCCGGGTCTTCAAGAAGGAGACGGGCTACACCTTCACCGACTACCTCATGTATTACCGGGTCAGGCGAGCGGCCGAACTCTTGCGGAGCGGGACCTTGCGCATAGCGGAAGTAGCGGACTTGGTCGGATACGGAGACCAGCGCTACTTCAGCCAGATTTTCAAGCGGATCGTCGGCCTCACGCCGACCCAGTTCAAGGAAGGGCTCTAAGCGCGCGGAACGCTCACGGCCGGACGCGCCGTCGCCATTCGCCCAAGACGCGTTCCCGTTCGCGCGCGGCGCTCTTCCGATCGTAGCTCACCAGGCGGAGACGATCCAAGGGAGGCGCCCCCGCGGGGGCGGGAACGTCGGGCCGCACGCTGCGGCGGGACCAGCGCTCCCGCACTATGGTCTGGACTTCCTCGCTCAATACGAAGTCGATGAAGGCTTCCGCTTCGTTCCGGTGGGGCGCGGCCGCGATCAGGGCGACGCCGTCGGGGACCGCGCTCGTCCCCTCCGCGGGATAGACGAACTCGAGGTCTCCGCCGAGCCGAGTCACCGAAAGCGCCGCCGTCTCGAAGCTGATGCCCGCGAAATACTCGCCCGCGGCGACCCCGCCGTAGACCGCCTCCGATTCTCCGAGGGTCACCCCCGCGATCGCCGCATTCAATTCATCGATGAAGGCCCACGCGTCCGCGGTGCCGATCGGTCCGTCGGCGATCCCCGGGGCCGGAGCCGAGAGGGCGCGGAGCACGGTGATGAGCGCGGTGTAGGCCGATCCCGAGCGCTCGGGATCGGCGAAGGCGACGCGGCCGCGGAGGAAGGGGCTCGCCAGATCGCGCCATGCGGCCGGACGCTCTTCCGCCGGAACGAGGGCCCGGTTATAGACGATCACCATGGGGATCACCGTGAAGCCCGTCCAGAGCCAGTCGGGATCCTTGAACGCCGCCGGGATAGCCGCGTCCTCCTTGGAGCGGTACGGGGAGAAGAGTTCCCGCGCCGAATCGAGCGACTCGGCCCCGCCGCCCCAGAGGACGTCCGCCCGCGGAGAAGACGCCTCCGCCTTGAGCCGTACGAGAAGCTCGCCGGTACCCGCGCTCACCACGGAAGCGGCGATACCGGTCCGCTGGCGGAATTCCTTCACCACGAAGGCGGTCATGTCGTCCGGATGGGGAGAATAGATCGTGAGGCGCCGCCGAACGTCGGCCTCCGCGACGCCGCGGCCCGAGCAGCCCGAAGCGGCGCCGAGCAGGGCGGCCAGCAGGAGAACCGCCGCGGCAGGGAGGCCTCGCCTCTTCATGCCGGGAGGGCTCCGATCAGGCGCAGCTCCTCGCGGAGCCCTGCGGCCCCCTGGAAGCGGTGGACCGCGAGGCCGAGCCGGGCCGCGGCCGCCGCGTTCGCCGGGGCGTCGTCCACGAAGAAGGCCTCGGCCGCCGTAGCGGCTTCTTGAGCGAGGATGTGCTCCCAGAATTCGGCCGCGGGCTTCACCTTCCCGATGAGGTGGGAGGCGTAGACGGCCCCGAAACAGGCGTAGTCGCCGCGCTCCCTATGTATCTGGTAATGGGCGTTCAGGGTGTTGGTGCCGCAGACCACGCGGAAACCCGCGGCGATGAGCTCGGCGATCAGGGAGACCACCGCCTCGTTCCGCTTCGGTTCGAAATAGCGACCCCAGAGGTCCGCGGGTCCGCCGTCCTCGCGCCTTTCAAGGCGGAGGCGGAGCCCAGGGAAAAGCCGGGCGGCGCGTCCTTCGAACCGATTCCAGAATTCGTCGGCCGTGATCGTCCCCTCCTGAATGGTTCGGACGTCGCCGGCGTTGTAGGGCGTATCGGCGTCGGCGGGGAGCGCTCCCGCCGCGGCGAAGAACTCCGTGACCGAGAGGCCGAGGTCGGCCGCCATTGCCGGAACGCAATGCACGTTGCCGCAGACCACGTCGCCCATATCGAAGATGTAAAGCCGAGGAGCGGTTTTCAATCGATCATTCCTTTCCAGCTGAATAGACGGCAGAACCGCCGACGAAGTAGTTGGAGAGGGTAAAGAAAAGAGCGAAGACGGGCAAGCTGGCGATCACCGCGACTGCCATCATGGCGCCCTCGTCCGCATGCTTTTCGGCGGCGAACTTCACGATGTAGGCGGGAATCGTCTTCATGGACTCGCGCTGGGTCACGAGCAGCGGCCAGAGTAGGTTGTCCCACTGCTGGCGGAAGGTCAGGATCGCCAGGCTCGCGATCGCCGGGGCGCAATTCGGGAAGACGACGCCGCGGAAGATGCGGATCTCGCCGGCCCCGTCGATGCGGGCCGCGTCCAGCATGTCCTCGGGGAAGGTCAAAAGGTACTGGCGCATGAGGAACACCCCGAAGGCGTTCATCATGAAGGGGATGATGAGGCCGCGGTAGGAATCCTGCATCCCGAGTTTGATCGTCACGAGGTAGAGCGGAACCATGATCGTCTCGAAGGGGATCATCATGGTTGCCATGATGAGCATGAAGACGACCGTCCGGCCGCGGAAGCGGAATTTGGCGAGTCCGTACCCCACGAGGGAGGAGAGGCCCACCGTCGTCGCCATGATGGATAGCGAGACGATGAGGGAGTTGAGGATGTTGCGCAAGTAGGTGAACGATCCATCGTTCCCCGCGATCGCCGTGACGTAGTTCTCGGGATGGAAGGGGACGGGTATCCACCGGTACGGCATCCGCATGATCTCCAGGGCGGGCATAAACGAGGCGGTGACCATGAAGACGAGCGGCACGACGACGAGGAAACCCGCCGCGCCCAAGAAAAGCCAGACGAGCAGGTCGGCGAAGACGGCGGCGGGACCTCGCGCCGTCAGGGCGCGGAAGGCGGGCGTAACGCGCATGGCGGCCTCCTAGTAGCTTACGTCGTCCGAGCGGGAGACGCGCAGCTGCACCCCCGTCAGAGCCAACATCGCGAGGAACAGGATCACGCTCATCACGCTGGCCCTGCCGATATTGAGGTCCCGCATGGCGGTGTTGTAGATGTTGAGGGTTATGACGTTGATCGGGCCGGTCGGCGCCCCGCTCTGGGTGAAGAGGTACTGGGTGCTGAACGTCTTCAGGCACTGGATCATCGCCATGATGGAGACGAGGGCCGTCGTCGGCTTGAGCAGGGGCAGGACGATCCCGCGGAAACTCCGGAGACCGTCCGCGCCGTCTATGCGCGCCGCCTCCAGTACGCCCTTCGGGATCTTGCCGATGCCGGTGATGTAGAGGATCGTGAAATAGCCTATGTACTTCCAGACGTAGACGATCATCGTGGAGACGCGGACCATGGCCGAGTCCGCGAGCCACATCCGGTCCGCGCCGCTCGTGCCGAGCAGCGCGTTCGCCGCCTGGTTCGCGAGGCCGCGCGGATCGAACATGAGCATCCAGATCAAGGCCGCCACGACGGAGGAGAGCACGGCGGGGCTGTAGAAGAGAAGCTGCAGCCCCCGCTCGAAACGCGAACGGGACGAGATGAGCAGCGCCAGGAGGAGGCTTAAGACCACGAGCGGCAGGAAGGAGCCGACGGCGAAGATGGCCGTCGCGGCCGCCGAGCTCCAGAATTCCTCCGAAGCGAGCACCTTGAAGTAGTTCTCCAGGCCGATGAATTTCGGCGGTTTAAGTGACAGGAGTTTCTTGTTGAAGAGGCTCGTCCAGAGCGCGTTCAAGATCGGGAAAAACGAGAACACGGAGAAGAACGCGATGCCGGGGGCCACGAAGAGCCACCCCCACCGCGCCTTCCGCGCCTCATATCCCCTCGCCCGTTTCGTCCGCATATCGGCCTTATTCCTCGTCCAGCACGGCCTGGACGGCCTTCTTGAGATCGGCCAGAGCTTTTTCCGGCTCCGCGACTCCCGTCATGACGGACTCCACCGCGGTCTTGAGGAGGGAATCGATCTTGGGCGAGCTCGCGCCGTAATAGACGATGTGCGCCTTGGCGAGGTCGGCCTTGAACACGTCGGAATAAGGCATGGCCTTGTACGCGGCGGACTCCATGAGCGTCTTGGTCGGCTGCACGAGCCCCACTTCCTTGAGGTACTCTTCGCCGTGGCTCAGCATGAACGCCAGGAGCTTCCAAGCGGCCTTCTGCTGGGCGGGG
>JAEWSV010000594.1 GCA_023398155.1 Spirochaetota bacterium | reverse complement strand
CGCCCGGTTCCGAACGAAGGCCCTTCCCCCGTCACGCGACCGGTACGCCGCGAGAGCGGCTCCGGTCCCTACCGCAAGGGCCAGGATCGCCCGAGGGAAACCGGTGCTCCAGATGAAAATGGGGTCGGTGAACGGCACGAGCGCGTTGAAGAGGACATTGGAAGCGACGAAGGCGAGAACCGAGGCGGCCCCGGTCCCCGCGGCGAGCGCCTCCGCGGCCAGTGGCAACGCGCCGAAAATACCGAGCGGCAGCGCCGCGCCGCAGAGCGCAGCCGCTGCGCCGGCCGCGAGATACCGGGGGAACCGTCCGGAGGATACGGTTCCCGGCGCTCCCGCGCTTCCGGCCGGGCGCACGGGAGCGCGCCGCCGGATGAGGACGGCGACGGCGCAACCGATGAAGAGGTGGAGACAGTTCGAGGCGAAAAGCGTTCCCGCCTTTAAAAGAAAATCGAGCATCCGGATCATGATACGGCATCCGTAGACGCCGCGGTTAACATATCTTGCGAATTATTTAGCGATCACGTTCAGGAACCTCATGGAATTCTGACGAAAACCTGGAAAAATGTCTCTTGACTTCTCACTTGATCGCCCCTATACTTTGCATAGTTATGCACGAATCGAAGCGGATCGCTGGAAAACTGCATAGTTATGCTCTCAACCTCGATACCGGCGCCGCAGCGTCCGCAGGGCGCACCGCCGCCTGCTTCGGTTCCTTCAATGTCGTCCTATCCGTAGTAACCCTAGACGCCCTCGTAGTAGTACGCAGGGGCGCGGAGCGGTATACGCCGTAGGACGTTCGGGCGAAGTACATCGCAGCCCCCGTCGGCGTATGCCGCCGGGGGCTTTTTGTTTTTCCGCCGCGCGGAAAACGGGAGGAGGAGAGGAATGGAACTGAACGGCGCCGAGATAATCATGGGCATATTGGAGCGGGAAGGGATCGAGACCGTCGCGGGCATACCCGGCGGCGCGAACCTCCCGCTGTATCACGCGCTGGCAGCGAGCAAGGTGCGCCACGTGCTCGCGCGGCACGAGCAGGCGGCCGGCTTCATCGCCCAGGGCATGGCGCGCCGGACGGGAAAGGTGGCGGTCTGCTTCGCCACGAGCGGTCCGGGCGTGACGAACCTCCTCACCGCCATCGCGGACGCCAAGCTCGACTCCGTCCCCGTGGTCGCCATCACCGGCCAGGTGCCCCGCGGCATGCTCGGCACCGACGCCTTCCAGGAGATCGACACCTACGGCCTGTCCATACCCATCGTCAAGCACAGCGTCCTCGTGAAGTCGGCGGCCGAACTGCTCGTGGAGCTGCCGCGCGCCTTCGCCATCGCCCGTTCGGGCCGTCCCGGACCGGTCATCATCGACGTGCCCAAGGACGTGCAGACCGAGCGCGTCGCCTTCGACATCTGGCCCGAGGCCGGCGCCGCGTTCAAGACGCCCGCGCCCGATAGCGCGACGGTCGAGGAGATCGTGGAAGCCATCGCGCAGGCCGAACGGCCGGTGATCTACGCGGGAGCCGGATGCGCCGCCTCAGCGGAATCCGCGGATGCCCTCGCCTCCTTCGCGCGGTACTGCCGCATCCCGGTCACCGCCACCCTGCTCGGCCTGGGTTGCTTCCCTCCCGAGGACCGGCTCTGGCTCGGCATGCTCGGCATGCACGGAACGCGGAAGGCCAACGCCGCCATCGGCGAATCCGACCTCCTCATCGCGGTCGGATCCCGGTTCGACGACCGGGCCACGGGCAAGCTCGCCCGCTTCGCGCCCCACGCGCGGGTGGTCCACATCGATATCGACGAGGCGGAGATCGGCAAGCTCAGGCGCCCGGCCATCGGGCTGGTCGCCGACGCGGGCGACGCGCTCCGCGCCCTGGAAAGCGCGGCGCGCAGCCGCGACGGAGCGGCCTCGTCGAACGGCGGGCGGCTCTGGGTGCCCCGTCCCGAATGGGAGGCGCGTATCGCCGACCGGGCGGCGACGGAATCCGGCCCCGCCGACGCGCGGGACGGACATCCCGTCCGCTTCCTCGCGGAGCTCTCGGACCTGCTGAGCGAGGACGCGATCATCACCACGGACGTTGGCCAGCACCAGATGTGGGCCGCCCAGGCCATGAAGGTCCGTCGCCCCCGGAGCTTCCTCACCTCGGGAGGCCTGGGAACCATGGGCTTCGGCCTTCCGGCCGCCATCGGCGCGGCCCTGGCCGAACCGGACAAGCGCGTCGTCTGCGTGACGGGGGACGGGTCCCTGCTCATGAACATCCAGGAACTCGCGACCTTGGCCGAACTCCGCGCCAAGGTTACGGTGATCGTCATGGATAACGGGCGGCTCGGCTTGGTCCGCCAGCAGCAGGAACTTTTCTACGACGGCCGGTATATCGCGAGCGGATTCGAAGCGAGGCCGGACTTCGCCGTCATCGCCGCCGGTTTCGGCATTCCCTCCGTGGACCTGGAGACGGTCGGCGAAGACGGGGAAGAAGCCGCCCTCCGCGCCGCCCTCGCGGCCGACGGCCCCGTCCTGGTCCGCGTGGCCATAGAGGCGGAAGCCAACGTCTACCCCATGGTGCCCCCGGGCGCCGCGAACGAGGACGCCCTCGGCGATTATTCCGGCGACGCGCTCGCCGATCCGGTCGGCATCGACGCCCCGGCTCAGGAAGAGATCGCCGAGGTCGAGGGGGCCGAGGAGGAATCGGCGTAGGCGGGATTACTTCTCGGGATCGATCTTGACGATCCTGCCGCCCGCCGTGCCGATGTAGAGCGTGCCGCCGACCATGAGCGGCCGCACGCTCTGCGTTTCGCCCGTCTCGATCCACTTGAGGACGCGGCCGGTCGCCGCCTCGGCGACCACGAGGAAGCCGCCCCGCGTGCCCCAATAGAGGCGGCCGCCGGAGAGGAGGGGACTCGACTCCACGAGCGGAACCCTGCCGCGCGCCTCCGCTC
>JAEWSV010000586.1 GCA_023398155.1 Spirochaetota bacterium | reverse complement strand
ATCCGCGGGTCGTCGATCGGCTCGATATACGCGAAGCCTTTGGGGTCGGCGGAGAACCAGCCGTCCAGCAGGATGGGGGTCTCGGCATCCGCCTCGCGGATGGCGGCCACTATGCGCCGGTTGAAATCGTTCACGTCGGCCACGGTTCCCCGTATCCCCGCGTACCAAGCGTCGAAGCGTCGATCTCCCAGCTCGAAGCCGTACTCCCTGTCGGAGCACGGCTCATTGAGGGGATTGTAGGCCACCACCGCGGGATGCCCCTTGAGGCGCCTCGCCAGTTCGCTCCAGAACTCGATCGCCTGCTCTCGATACCGCTCATCTCGCCAGAGGCGGCCGTCCCTGACGTCGCCGTTCTTCTGCGACCAGCGGGCCCCCGGTAGACTGAACATCGTCAGGACTACCTTAACGCGGTTCTTCTCCGCCTCGTCCAGTTCACGGATGAGCAGGGCGAGGTCCTCTTCGACTATTTCGATGTACGCGTCCGCGTCGCCGATGAGGAAATCGCGCCGGGCGGCGGGGAAGGCGTCGGGCGCGATGCGGACGTAATCCAAGCCGAGGTCGCCCGCCGCGCGCCAGTATTCCGGCCGAGGGCGCTCATTCTGCATGTTCGCGCCTTTCCGTTGGGTATCCCACCACCGGATCTTCCAATCGCCCCCTTCTTGGCCCCAAAGCGCCGAACCTCCGAGCAATGCCGCCGCGACTATCGCGGCAGCCGCGGAGCGGCGCGATGCGCTGCTTCGGTCGATCTCCATGCGGGCCTCCACGATCCACTTTTTCTCCGCACGCGATTCGTGCGGGGGCGGCGATGCCATTCTACACCCGCCGGCTGCCTGCGGCGACTTCGGCCGGCGGCGCTTTCGGCCGGCCGCCACCGCCGAAGGCGGTGCGGTCCCGGGGGCGGGGAAGGTACTTGGCCTCTTGCCGAACTACCCCCCGGATCGACTATAGTAGGCCTCGTGATAGAAATGTTTACTGATAAAGTCATGAATATCCGATACCGGCCGTCCCACGCGGCGGCCCATCGTTTCATATCGAGGTTACCAATGGATCAGTACGGGCCGTGGCAGCTTCGGTTAGAGGGCAAGCGCCGGGAATTCGGGAACACGTACACCTTCGCCTTCGAACCGCTCAGGGCGATGCCCTTCAAGGCGGGCCAGTACGTCCACCTGACCGCTACGCCCGAACGGGGGGACAAGGCCATGACGCGGCACATGTCCATCGCTTCGCCGCCGGATAGCCGATACCTCGAGTTTTCCATGGACCTCGGCTCCGGCACGGACTACAAGCGAGCGATGGCGGCCTTGAAGCCCGGAGACCTGGTCACGGCGTTCAAGCTTAAGGGGGAATTCGTCGTGGAAGGCGATCGCGCACCCTTGGTATTCCTCGCGGGCGGTTTGGGCATCACGCCGATCCGCTCCATCCTGCGCGACCTCGCGACGATCGGCTCCGGAACGCCCCGCTCCCTCTTCCACGTGGCCAGGGATGCCCACCTCTTCAAGGATGAACTCGCCGCGCTGGACCTACCCCAGTGGAGGACGGACCGCGGCGGCCTGGATGCCTTGTGGCCGCAGGTTTTGGCCCGGGGAGGCTCCGGCGGCGCGTACTTCCTGTGCGGCTCGGAGCGCTTCATCGTCGGGATGCGGGATCGCCTGCAGAGCGACGGCGTTCAGGCGGACAGGATAGTAGTGGAGAACTTCCGCTAGCGGGGCCGCGCTCCGGAAATCATCCTCGTCCTTGAAGACGGAGCCGCCCTCGCGTATGATGGACCACGGAAAACGAAAGGAGACACCCGTGGCGAAAGTGTTGTGGGCCGGCAGGCTCGAAGAGAAACCCGAGGCGGAAGCGTTCGCTTTCCAGGCGTCCATCGTCGTGGATTCGCGGATGGCCTTGGACGACGTGCGGGGGAGCCGCGCTCACGTGACCATGCTGGGCGCGGCCGGGATCATTCCCGCCGATGCCGCGGTCAGGATCGACGCGGAACTCGCGACGATGGCCGGGGAGCTTGAGGCCGGCACGCTCCCGATCGATGGGGAGGCGGAGGACGTCCACTCTTTCGTGGAGGGCGTACTCACCGAACGGCTCGGCGACCTGGGCCGGATGGTCCATGCGGGCCGCAGCCGCAACGATCAAGTCGCCGTAGATATCCGTCTCTACCTCAAGCGGACGGTGCCCGCCCTCGCTTCCGAGCTGCGCTTGCTCATCGAATCGCTCCTCTCGCTGGCGGAGCGGCACGCGGACTCCGTCATGCCGGGATATACGCATCTCCAGCGCGCCCAACCCGTGACCCTCGGCCACCACCTCGTCGCTTGGTGCGCGGGCTTGGAGCGGGACGGCGGCAGGGTCGCCGACGCCCTCGCCCGGATGGACGAATGTCCCCTCGGCGCCGGAGCCCTCGCGGGAACGGGGCTCCCGCTCGACCGCGCGGCGACTGCCGCATCTCTCGGTTTCAAGCGGCCGACCCTCAATTCCATGGACTCGGTCGCCGACCGGGACTTCGCCATCGAGCTCGCTTCCGCCTGCGCCATCCTCATGACCCACCTCTCGCGCTTCTGCGAGGACGTGGTGATTTGGGCCACGGAGGAATTCGGCTTCATCGACCTGGCGGAAGCCTGGAGCACGGGCTCGTCCATCATGCCGCAAAAGAAGAACCCGGATTTCGCCGAGCTCATCCGCGGCAAATCCGGCCGCGCCATCGGAAACCTCACGACCTTGCTGGCTCTCATGAAGGGCCTCCCCTACGCGTACGACAAGGATATGCAGGAGGACAAGGAAGCCCTCTTCGATTCGCTCGATACCGCCGTCGCCTGCGTCCGCATGTTCCGCGGGATGATGGCTTCGGCGCGGTTCCGGACGGAAAAGATGGAGGCTGCATGCGTCGGCGGCTTCCTGGAGGCTACCGACGTCGCCGAGTACCTCGTGCGCAAAGGGCTCCCCTTCCGGAAGGCCCACGAGGCGGCTGCCGCCGTAGTCCGCGATTGCGTCGCCGCCGGGCAGCGGACCATCGCTGAGCGTACCTTGGCTGAGCTCAAGGAGCGGTCCGACCTCTTCGAGTCCGACCTGTATCGCTCGATAGTGCCCGCAGCCTGCGCCGCGGCCCGGTCCTTGCCGGGAGGTCCCGCTCCGGAAGAAGTGAAGCGGCAGATCGCCGAACTCAGGGCGCGGCTCGGGAGCTGAAGGGGAGGGCGGATTCCGCGCCTTTCCGCCGGCGCCCCGTCCGGCGCGGACGCGGCGGCCGGGGCTGACGCGGCGGCCGGCTCCGCACGATAAAAGTTGCGCTGAACGCGAATTCCATGATACCAAGAAGGGTCTCACGTACACCGCATCAGGAGGACCACTTCTTTGGACAATTTCGGCTTGCTCGCGCTCATTCCGCCCCTACTCACCGTTGCCCTCGCGATCCTTTCCAAGGACGTCGTCGTATCGCTCTTCCTCGGCATTTTTTCCGGTACCCTCATCGTCGCGGGCGGTAACCCCTACTACGCGCTCGTGAAGCTCACGGACATCATCGCTTCCATGCTCGCGGACGGTTGGAATATCCGCATCGTGTTGTTCTGCGGCCTACTCGGAGCCCTCGTCGGCATGTGGAACAAGACCGGCGCCGCGCTCGCGTTCGGCAAGTGGGCCGCGGCCAAGATCAAGAGCCGCCGCGGGGTCCTCGCCTTCACCTGGATCTTCGGCATCGTTATTTTCCTCGACGACTACTTCAACAGCCTCACGATCGGCGCGTGCATGAAGCCGGTGTGCGACGAGAAGAATATTTCCCGTGCGAAGCTCGCTTTCATCCTGGATTCCACCGCGGCGCCGATCTGCATCCTGGCGCCGATTTCCAGCTGGGTCATCACGGTGATGTCCTACACGAAAAGCGCCCAGGGCTTCGATTCCCTCGGCATCTCCGAATTCTCCTATTTTATCCGATCGATCCCCTACAACCTCTACGCCCTTCTCGCGATCGCCTTCGTCGGCTACATCGCGCTCGGCGGCAAAGATTTCGGCCCGATGGCGAGATCCGAGAAGCGAGCGCGCGCGGGGGAGGGTCTCATGGACGAAGAG
>JAEWSV010000467.1 GCA_023398155.1 Spirochaetota bacterium | reverse complement strand
CGTATCGGGCGCGAGGTCCTGAAAACGGGCGGGCGTGAAGACGGTCCGCCATTCGTCGCCGTTCTTCCGCAGGTACGCCGCCGCCCCGTCCAGCCGCCAGCGATACCAGCGCGTCTCTTCCGGCTCGAACTGATCCCACATAGTGTTAGAATACTAAAAATCCGCGCAACCGTCACTTTACCGAATCGCCCGGTCCGGGTACTATCGACCGATGAAACCGGCCGACGCGCCGGGAAGGATCCTTGCCAAGGAGTTCGAGCGATGCACGTAGCGGATCACCCCCAGCGGCGATACAATCCCCTCGCGGGCGAGTGGATACTGGTCTCCCCCCACCGAACCAAGCGACCTTGGCAGGGACAGGTGGAAAAGCCGACCATCGACGGGCTGCCTTCCTACGATCCGAGCTGCTACCTCTGTCCGGGGAACGAACGGGCCGGCGGCGTGAAGAATCCGAGCTACGACGGCGTCTTCGCCTTTCCGAACGACTTCGCCGCCCTGCTCGCCGACACGCCCGCCGAGCGCATGGACGAGGACGGGCTTCTCCGCGCCGAGACCGAGCGCGGCCGCTGCGAAGTCCTCTGTTTTTCCCCCCGCCACGACCTTACCCTTTCCCGCATGGACCGGAAGGCCATAGAGTCGGTCATCGGCGTCTGGACCGAACGGTACGTGACGCTCGGGGCTGACCCGTCCATCGCCTATGTCCAGATCTTCGAGAACCGGGGCGCGGTCATGGGTTGCTCCAATCCGCATCCGCACTGCCAAATATGGGCCACCGAACGCCTACCCGATCTTCCCGCCCGGGAAGACCGCATGCAGCGCGAACGCCGCGCGAAAGACGGATCCTGCCTCCTCTGCGATTACGTCGAACTCGAACTCAAGAAAAACGAGCGCATCGTCTTCCAGAACGACTCTTTCGTCGCCCTCGTGCCCTTTTGGGCGGTTTGGCCGTACGAGACGATGATCCTACCAAAGCGGCACCTTTCCTCCATCGACCAGCTCAACGCGAAGGAGACGGCCGATTTCGCCGACGCCCTCAAGCGCATGGGGACGCGGTACGACAATCTCTTCCTCACCTCCTTCCCCTATTCCATGGGATTCCATCAGAAGCCGACCAAGAGCGATCCTGAGGCCGCCGACCCCGCCGCGGACCGCCTAGCCCAAGATGCCGCTTGGCACTTCCACGCGCACTACTATCCGCCCCTCCTCCGGAGCGCCACGGTACGGAAGTTCATGGTCGGCTTCGAGCTCCTGGCCATGCCTCAACGGGACATCACCGCCGAATCGGCCGCCGCGCGCCTTGCCGGCCTTTCCGAGATACACTACCTGGAGAACAACGTATGAAGGCTGACGCGCTGATCGAACGCATCGAATCGAAGGAGGCCGATGCGGTTTTCGCCCGGCTATACGGGGAGGAGGCGGTCGCCGCCGCACGAAGCCGCTACCGGGACCTCGCCGCGGCCACCCTTTCCGCCTTTCCGGAGTCGGCCGGCGACCTCCGCGTCTTCACCGCCGCCGGCCGCACGGAACTCGGCGGCAACCACACCGACCACAACCACGGCAAGGTGCTCGCCGCCTCCATCCAGCTGGACGCCGTCGCCTTCGTCACGCCTCGGGACGACACCGTCGTCCGCTTCCGGTCCACGGGATATCCTGACGTGGTGGTGGACGTCGCCGACCTTTCCGCGAAAAAAGAAGAAGAGGGAACCACCGAGGCCCTCGTCCGCGGCATCGCCGCCGAGTTCGTCGCCCGGGGCGTGAAAGTCCGCGGCTTCACCGCGAACGCGGCGTCCGATGTCCTCTCCGGGTCCGGCCTCTCCTCCTCCGCGGCTATGGAGGTCCTCTTCGGCACCATCTTCGACTGCCTCTACGGGGAAGGGAAACGCTCTTCAGTAGAGATAGCGCAGATCGGCCAGAAGGCGGAGAACGTCTACTTCGGCAAGCCCTGCGGCCTCATGGACCAGGTTGCCTGCGCCACGGGGGGAGCGGTCGCAATCGACTTCGCCGATCCGGCCGAACCCGTCGTCAAGAGCGTCGATTTCGACCTCTCGGGGGCCGGCTACGCCCTCTGCGTCGTCAATACCGGCGGGAACCACGCCGACCTCACCGCCGACTACGCGGCCGTACCCGTAGAGATGAAAGCCGTCGCGGCCGCCTTCGGGAAGACGGTCCTCCGCGACGTCTCGCGGAAGGAGCTCCTCGCGGCCGCGGGCGCGCTCCGCCCGAAAGTCGGGGACCGGGCCCTGCTGCGCGCCTTCCACTTCCTCGCGGAGAACGAGCGCGTGGACGCCATGCTCGCCGCGCTGACCGCGGCGAACGCCGCGGCGGCCGAACGCGACGGAGCGGCCAGGGACGAGGCGATCGCTTCCTTCCTCCGCCTCGTAGGGGAATCGGGCGACTCGTCTTGGGAACTCCTCCAAAACGTCTTCACGCCGAAGCTTCCGGTCGAACAGGGAGTCTCCCTCGCGCTCGCGCTCACCCGCGAATACCTCGCCTCTTTGGGTTCCGGCCGTAAGCCCGGCGTGTGCCGCGTGCACGGCGGCGGTTTCGCGGGGACCATCCAGGCCTATATCCCCTCGGAGGCGGTGTCCGGCTACGTCGCGTGGATGCGGCCGGTATTCGGGGAGAAAGCCGTGACGGCGCTCAGGATACGGCCGGTCGGCGCCGCCGAGATCCGATTTTGACGGTCAGAACTGAGGGTCCGGGCTCCGCCGACCCGGACCGGCGTATGGATTTTGCGATCTAAAGGCTTTACGATGGAGTGGGCTGCGCCGATATTGTGGGTGTGCTCATTACTGAGCGAGAACGGAGGGGAATCGATTTGGCGTATCCGAACGCACTGTCGGCTTACCGCGAGACGCGGATCCGAACCGCGAGCCAGGGACAACTCATCGTCATGCTCTACGACGAGGCGGTGAAGCAACTCGACACGGCTCTCGACATACTGGCCCAAGAAGCGGGAGGAAAACCCGATCCTTCGCGGATCGAGAAACGGAACGCGGCGATCGTGAAGGTCCAGGAGATCGTGACCGAACTCATGGCTTCCCTGGACTTCGATCAGGGGGGCGACATCGCGCGCAACCTCTTCTCGCTGTACAACTGGTTCAATCGCGAGCTGCTCCAAGCCAACATCTCACGCGACGCCGAGCGCATCCGCTCCGTCCGGGCCATGATGGACGAACTCCGCGTCGCGTGGCACGACGTCGTAGCCAAAACCTCCGCGGAAGCCGCGGGCCGCCCCAAGGGCGGCGTCAATATCGCCGGTTGAGGCTCCGCGTGGCAGCCGCAGGCCGCGAAGCGGCAGTCCAAGAACTCTCCGCCGAAGAAGTCGCGCAACGCGTCGCCGTGCTCAGGCGCTTCCGTGAACTCTTGGCCCAGCAACGAGAACGGTTTCATGATTACCTCCAGCTGCTGGACAACCAAAAGGACGTCATACAGAGGGGCGACGCGGAGGCCCTCATCTCCCACGTGGAGCTCGAGGAACAAATCGTCGCCGATATCTACGCCATCCAGAAGGTGGTGGATCCCCTGGAGGATCTCTACAAAGCCGCCTATCCGGATCGCGAAGGCGAGGTTCCCAAACTCAAGGCCGCGCTCGACGAGCTCAAGGCGGAGGCGGTCGCCCGATCGGAGCGCAACAGGAACCTCTTATCCAAGCGCATGGAAGAGCTGCGGACCGAGATCAAGACACTCCGCAACAATCCCTTCGCCTCCCGGCGCTCGGTCTACGCCGACACAGGCGGAGCCGCCCTCGTCGACCTCAAGGGATGAACGAAACTAAGCCCCCCCTGTATCTCATAGATTCGTATGGACTGATCTACCGTTCATACTTCGCCTTCCTTTCGAGGCCCCTCCGTAACGCGGAGGGGCGTAACATTTCCGCCCTCTTCGGTTTCTGCCGCAGCCTCGTCGCCCTGCTGGACGAAGGAGGCCCTGCGGCCCTCGCCGACGGGACGCCTTCTCCCGTGCCGGTGAGACCGCTCCGGCTCGCCGCGGTCTTCGATTCGCGCGTGCCGACCTTCCGCCACGAACGCTACGCCGAGTACAAAGCCACGCGGCAGAAGACGCCCGAGGATCTGCACGCGCAGGTCCCGCTCGTGGAGGAAGCCTTGGAGGCCCTCGGCGTGCGCATGCTCCGCGCCGAGCGTTACGAGGCCGACGACCTCATCGCGACCCTCGCTGAACGCTGCCGCGCTGAAGGCCGGCAGTGCTACATCATTTCGTCCGACAAGGATTTGCTGCAGCTCGTCGGCGGAGGGGTTTATCAGCTCCGCCCTGGTAAGGGCGGCCCTGCCGGCACCGCGTACGGCGCGGGAAGCGTCAAAGGCGGCGCGAACTACGAGTTCGTCGGGCCTGCCGAAGTGAAGGCCGAGTGGGGCGTCGAGCCCGCCAAAGTCCTCGACATCCTCTCCCTCATCGGCGATACCGCGGACAACGTCAGCGGCGTCAAAGGAGTCGGCGAGAAGACCGCGGTCAAGCTCATGACTCGGTACGGCTCGCTGGACGCGATCTACGAGAACATCGCCGGCATCGAGGGCGCCGTGGGCAGGAACCTCGCCGCGGGTAAGGAAGACGCCTACTTTTCTCGGTCGCTCATCGACCTGGAGCGGAACGCTCCGGTTGACGTGGACGACCTGGACTCGCTCACCGTGGAGAACCTCGACCGGGCCGCGTGCGCCCGCGTCCTCCTTCGGGAGGGCGTCCGCATCGTGGCCCAGACCCTGTCGGCGGAAACCGTACGCGAGTGGGAGAAGGCCGGAAGAGCTTCCGGCGCGAACGCGAAGGAAAGCGGAGCCGCGGCATCATCCACGGAAGCCGCCGGATCGCCTGAAGGCGGGAACGCGTCGGCGACGCCCGCTACCGCGAAAAAAACACCGCAAGCGGGACTTTTCGAAGGCGCGGACGACGCGGACGAATTCCAGGGGCCGCCCCGCCCCGTCGCCACGGACGCCCTTCGCGTTAGCGGAACCTATCGCACCATCCTTGAACTCCCGAACCTGGACGCCCTCCTGGCCAAGGCTAAAAAGAAGGGCGTCCTCGTCCTCGACTTCGAAACCGATTCCCTGGACGCCTGGTCCGCCAAGCCGGTCGGCCTCTCGCTCGCGGTGGAGGTCGGCGAAGGCTTTTACGTACCGGTGGCCCCGCACGCCTCGGTCAAGGCCGCGGCGGAAACGCCGACCTCGGGCGCCCCGGAAGCCGGCGACATCGCCCCGAATGCCGGCGATACCGCCCCGGCAGCCCATGACGGGCCCGCCCCCTTCGTCGATCCCGCCGCGGTTCGGGAGCGGATCGGCCGGATCCTCGCCGATCCGGAGATGACCGTGGTGGCCCACAACGCTAAGTACGACTACGAAGTGTCCCGCGCTTGGGGCCTGCCGAAATGGAAGTGCCGCATTTGGGACACCATGGTCGCCGCTTGGCTCATCGATCCCGAACGGGCGAGCTATGCCCTCGACTCCCTCTGCGCGTCCTGGCTCGGCTTGGAGACGGTATCCTACGATTCGATCGTACCGAAAGGCGCCACCTTCGACGTCGTCCCGCTGGAAACCGCCGCTCGGTACTCCGGCGAGGACGTAGACTTAGCCCTCCGCATGAAGATTCTCCTCGAACCCTGCCTCCAAGCGAGCGGCGCGGCGGGCCTCATGCGCGACATCGAGATGCCGCTC
>JAEWSV010000461.1 GCA_023398155.1 Spirochaetota bacterium | reverse complement strand
TCTTAGTCCTCGCCGCGCTCGTCTACGAGAAATACACGGTTTCCGGCCGCCGGGTCTTCCTCATCGGGGCCAATCCCGTGGCGGCTAGGCTTTCCGGCATCAAGGTCGCCAAGCAATTGGCGTTCCTGTATATCTTGAGCGCGCTCCTCGCATCCGTCACGGGCGTGCTCCTGGCCTCCGAGTACATGGCCGGGCTTTCCAACCGGGGAACGGGCTACGAATTCGACGCGCTCGTCGTGACCCTGCTCGGCGGCATCAGCATAACGGGAGGCTTCGGCTCCGTCGGCGGCATGTTCGTCGGCGCCGTCATCCTCTCCGTAGTGACGACGGCGGCGACGGGCCTCCTCCTTTCGCCTCACTGGCAGTTCATCTTGAAAGCCGTGGTTACGTTCTTAGCCATCCTCGCGCAACGCTACGCATTGGACAGGAGGAGAGGATGATGCAGGTCTCGTTGCGGGAACGCCTGGAGCGGTCCGACGCCGTCCGCGCGGGCGTGAAGAAAGTGTACATCTACGTATTCCTCTTCTTGATCGTGACGGTCTTCAGCGTCGCCAAACTCGGCCAGGTTGAGTTTTTCGGACGCGGGCATTTCTTGAACCCCGCCAGCGTGATCAATATGCTGCGCGTTTCCGTGCCCATCCTCACCGTGTGCGGCGCTTTCACGCTGCTCATGATCGCGGGCTACATCGACCTGTCCGTCGGCAGCGCGATGAGCCTGAGCGCGGTGCTCTACGCCCTCATGATCCGGAGCGGCTTCGGCATGCCGCTCTCCGTGCTGCTCTCCGTCGTCCTCGGCACGGGCATGGGCTGCGTCAACGGTTTCCTGGTGATGAAATTGCGCATCACGCCGGTCATCGCCACCCTCGTCACGCTCAACCTCTTCAAGGGCATCGCCCTCCTGATAGTCCCCTCGGGGGTGTCCGCCATCAAGAGCGTCCCCGGCGCGCTCATGCCCGCGTGGATCAACGCCTATGGGCGCAAGGGGGTCTTCCTCGGCTTGCCCTGGTCCTTCTACGTCGCCCTGCTCATCATCGCGGCGATGATCGTCGTTCAAAGGAAGACGATCCTCGGCAAGTACGCCGCGGCGATCGGGGGGAACCGGAACGCCGCGGAGCTTTCGGGCATCAGCGCGGTGAAGTACGTGTGGATCCTCTACGTCATCGTGGGCGTCTCCGCCGCCCTCGCCGGAGTGGCGAGGGCGAGCTTCAT
Source organism: Spirochaetota bacterium (assembly GCA_023398155.1). GTDB lineage: Bacteria > Spirochaetota > Spirochaetia > Treponematales > Breznakiellaceae > JAEXTK01. The sequence continues at coordinate 4,329 of JAEWSV010000461.1, read as the reverse complement.
GTCGCTCGGGGATCCCCTTTCGGGCGACGGCATGGAGACCGACTGCATCATCGTGGTCCTCCTCGGCGGCACGGCTTTCTCCGGGGGTGAGGGCTCGGTAGCCAAGACCGTGGTCGGCGTCCTGATCATCATCTGCGTCACCACGGGGCTCATGACCGTGATCCCGGCGTACTGGCAGACCTTGGCGAAGGCCTGCGTCCTGCTGAGCGCCGTGGTCCTCAATCATCTCTTGGTGAGGGCGAAGGCCCGCCCGTAAGCGCCGGGATACCCCGGCCGCGCGGCGGTCGGGGCGTCGCTGGTCGGAGAAATTCCCGTTGAATACTATTGACATATGTCTTGACAAATGTTATTGCTTAATAAGCTAGGAGGAATGAAATGGGTATGCCAAAAGAACTTGACGGCCGGACCTGCGTGGTTACCGGCGCAGCCCGAAGCATAGGTCTCGCTATCGCCGAAGCTTTCAAAGCGGAAGGCGCGCGGGTCGTCATGATCGACATCAACCCCGCCGTGATGGATGAAGCGAAGCGGCTGGGCCTGAGGGGCTACATTCTGGACATCACGGACCAGCAGGCGACCCTCGCCTGCTTCGAGAAGATCGCGGCCGAATTCGGCACCGTCTACACCCTCGTGAATACCGCGGGAGTCGTGGATCAGCGTCCGATAGAGGATACGACTCCGGAAATCCTGGACAAGATGATGAAGGTTAACGTCTACGGGTCGCTCTACTGCATCCAGGGAGTCCTGGCCGGCATGAAGGCGGCGAAAGACGGCAAGATCATCAACTTCTCCTCCAAGTCGGGGAAGACGGGCTCGGCCCTCATGGTTCCCTACTCGGCGGCCAAGGGCGCCGTCATCGCCATGACCCAGGCGGTCGCCTTCGAGGTGGCCGACTTCAACATCAAGGTCAACGCCATCTGCCCGGGCATCACCGACGCTACGGGCGTGTGGTCGGAAGTGAGCAAGGGCTACACCGAGAACCTGAAGATGGAAAAGGACGAGGTGGTCAAGAAGTTCACCGCCAAGATCCCGCTCAAGCGGCTCACGGCCATCCAGGACATCGTCGACTACGTCCTCTTCCTCGCGGCGAAGGGCGAGTATTGCACCGGTCAGGCCCTGAACATCACCGGCGGCAGGGAGATGCACTGATGAGCGCTCAAGCGAAGGGCGACCGCGTCGTCTACTACGCCCCCAAGGACGTCCGTATCGAGCGGATGGAGACTCCGCCGGCTCTCGAGGCCGGGGATCTCCTCGTGGAGGTTGAGGCTTGCGCGATCTGCGGCACCGACATCAAGTCCTACAACAAGGGCAATCCGCGGATCAAGCCGCCCATGACCATGGGCCACGAGTTCGTAGGAAAAGTGACCGCCATCGGCGGAGCCGCCGTGAGCGGATCGCCTCAGGTCGGCGAGCGGGTCGTGATGGCGACTACGATAGGCTGCGGCGAATGCCGGTACTGCCGCGCGGGCCATTCCAACCTCTGCCGCGCCGCCGAAGCCATCGGCTTCCACTATCCGGGCGCGATGGCCCCCTACGTGCGCATCCCATCCAAGGCGGTGCGCCTCGGACACCTCGCGGTCGTCGGCGACCTGGACGCCAAGATAGCATCCATCGCCGAGCCCCTCTCCTGCGTGGTGAACGGCTTCTCCCGCCTGCCCATGGCCGAGATCAAGAACGTCCTCGTCCTCGGCCTCGGACCCCTCGGCTTCCTCCACGCGGCGGTAGCCAGGGCCAAGGGAGCGGAGAAGGTGGTCTGCGTCGAGTTCCCGGGCGCCCGGGCGGACCTCGCCCGATCGCTCGGCCTCGGGGAAGTGCTCGCGCCGGCCGACATCGACGGCGCTTACCAGGCGCTCTCGGGCGGCGAGGGATTCGACCTCGTGGTGGTGACCGCGCCGCACGGGCCGACCCAGGCCAAATCGCCCATGTACGCCAGGAAGGGAGGCTACGTCTCCTTTTTCGCGAGCCTGCCCCAGGGCGAGGAGACGCTCCAGGTGAACTCCCGGACCATCCATTACGGTGAGCTCATAGTGTTCGGCACCTCGGACTCCACTCCCGTTCACATCAGGGAAGCCGTCCGTCTACTCGAATCGAACGTAGAACTCTTCGGCAAGATAGTCACGCACGAGCTGCCGATGAAGGATTTCCATAAGGCGATGGACGTCATCGCTTCGGGTACGGCCGTCAAGGTGGTGCTGAGGCCGTGAGGTCGTGAGGCCGCGACCGGGAGAGGACGCGCAATGGACCTAGGTATCGCGGGCGAGGTTTGCCTCGTGACGGGAGCCTCGCGGGGATTGGGCAAGGCCATCGCCCTCGCCTTAGCCGCCGAGGGCGCGAATGTCGCCCTGGCCTGTAGGGAGAGGGTGGCGGAGGCCGAAGAGGTCGCGGCGGCCTGCGCGAAGGCGGGGGCCGCGGGGACGATAGCCTTACGGGGCGATCTCGCTTCTGAGGCTGAAGTCGGCGCGCTGTTCGGCGAGGCCGAGTCCGCCCTCGGGCCGATACGGATACTCATCAACAACGCCGCGGTCTGCCCTCATGGAACCACCGCGGAGACGGAACTGGAGACTTGGGAGCGGACGATCGGCGCCAACCTGACGGGAACCTTCCTGTGCTGCAGGGAGTTCCTCAGGAGGTTGGAAGGTAAGGGGCCCCCCGGCAGGATCGTCAACGTTTCTTCGGTTTCGGCATTCTCGGGCTCCACGAGCGGGCAGGCGGCCTATGACGCTTCCAAAGGCGGGATCGTTTCATTCACCGTCTCGCTCGCGCGGGAGACGGCCAAACTCGGGATCACCGCGAACGTCATGGCTCCCGGCCTCATGATGACGGAGATGGCCGCGGCCAAGTACCGCTCGGCGCCTGAGAAGTACCTCCCGCGCATACCCGTCGGAAGATTCGGCGAGGTGGAAGAAGTGGCCGCCGCGGCCGCCTTCATCTGCTCGCGGCAGGCGGCCTACATCACCGGCAGCGTCATCAACGTTTCGGGCGGACTTCTCATGCGATGATTCGTATGCGGATATTTCATTGACGTTTGTCATGTCGTATGTTATGGTGTTTGGGTCGATCTGATCCGATCCGGAAAAACCACCGAGGGGGAACCTATGAGCGAGAGTATCAAGGGAAAGGTAGCAGTGATATCCGGCGCGGCGTCCGGATTCGCGAAAGCCACGGCGGAGTTGTTCGCCGAGAAAGGCTGCAATTTGATTATGTTCGACCTGAACGCCGAAGGACTCGCGGCCACCGCGGCGACCTGCGAGAAGCGCGGAGTCAAGGTCGTCTCCTTCGTCGGCGACGCCACCGTGCAGGCTACCTTCGAGAAGGCCCTTTCCGAAACCATGGCGGCCTTCGGCAAGGTCGACTTCCTCATCAACTACGCGGGCGGCGCGGTGAAGGTGTCTCCCCTTGAGGAGATCGATAACGCGACCGCCCAGAAGATCATCGATCTTAACTTGATGAGCGTGATCATGAGCTGCCGGGCCTTCGCCCCCCAATTGAAGAAGCAGAAGTCCGGCAAGATCATCAACGTCTCCTCGGTCTGCGACCGCCGTTCGTGGCCGGGCTGGACCGTCTACTCGGCCGCCAAGGCCGGCGTCAACGCCTTCACCAAGTGCCTCTATACCGAGCTCAGGCCCCACGGCGTCGGCGTAACCCTCCTGGTTCCCGGCGGCTCCAACACGGGCTTCCAAGGCGCGGCTTCGGGAGTTCCCAAGTTCGAGTGGGACGAGTCCCTGGCCGTGAGGCCGGAGCACTTCGCGGACATGGTCTACCAGACCTGCGCCCTCACGAAGGGCGGCTGCGTCTCGGAGATGGTGGTCATCGGCCTGGCTCAAGACATCTCGGGGTTCTGACCATGAAGGAAATCGCCTGCAAGGCGCTCAGCGCCGACGCGTTCAACCGATTCGGCAGCTTCGCGGACATGATCAATCCCGAGAAGAATATTCCCGCATCGATCAAGCTCTGCGATCCGCCCATAGAGTTCTTCAGGGACATGCTGCAATCGGGGTTGGGTCACGACAGCGTCGCGAGCTTCGGCGTCTGCAGGGTCGGCCCGCGGGCGAACGTGATCGACGCTTCCGAATACCACGACGGGGCCTGCGAGGCGATGCTTCCCATCGACGGAGACGTCGTTATCGCGGTGGCCCCGGCGGTCGCCGGAGGCACGTTTCCTGGCCACGCGGCCGAGGCCTATCTCGTACCGAAGGGGACCATGGTCGTCCTTCGGCCGGGCGTTTGGCACCACGGCCCCTTCACGGTCGGAAAGGCGACGGTGAGCTGCCTCATCGCCTTGCCGGAGCGCCTCTACGCCCGAGACTGCGTGGAGATCAAGCTGGGCGAGGA